>JBARXI010000986.1:0-6329 GCA_049647275.1 Microcoleaceae cyanobacterium | reverse complement strand
GTTGTCCTCATGTTTATGACTTGTAGAAGGCCATTTACATTCATATCTGATTTACTGGCCAACGAGTCGCACACTGAGCTAGGACGGGATGCCGATGCCCTACCGCTCCAATAGATTTAGAATAGGCCCAATTGAATGACTTGAGCGCCATTAAATTCAACTACTTTTTTAGGAAACATTTCATCAACTAGTTCTGTGACTGTTTTCTGAATATTGATAGTAGCATTCACATCTCTAGCTATTTAAGCCACAACTAGGACAATTATGCTGTCTCTGAGCCAAAGATTTTTTGACTTTATGACCACAATTACTACAGTAAGTGGATGTTCCATGAGGTTTAACTTTAACTACTACCACACCAGCATTTGCCTCTTGCCTCCTGGGTCGGATCTCCTCTGCAAAAGGCGACTCTTCTTGGAGAGCAGCTAACGCTAACAGCTTTGTTTGCAAGTAATTCTTATCTTTAAAGTAGACTTTTTTATCCAAATATATAATTAGTTTATCAACAAGTAATTATGACTAACTATTCTAATTTATCTTTCTGATTTTCATTTGTTTGTTTAGTTTTCTTGTTTTTTATTTTTACTTCTATTTCTATTTCTGACTCAACTAAGTCTTTAGCTTCCATTTTATTTTGCCAATCACTGAGTTGATTGAAAAGTTTTTGATTAACATTAAATACTGATTTGTCTGACATTTTTTTTCCTCTATTAATATCAAAACAGATAGATAATCAAATTAGCTCTATCTATATTAAGTATAGCTATTAAATTGTTTTCCATAGAAGTAGTATAATCCCTACTAAAGAACCCAAAAGTAAAGTGATAGTAGCCAAAGAACTAATACCAAACCCTAGAGTTCGTTTTTTAGCCTCCTGATAATAACCCCAAGCATATAATATTCGTCCTATTACCCAGACAGTACCGATACCAGCACCCCAAACAGGGCTAATAAATATAGAAAAAAGCCATAGAGAGGGTATAAATAAAATTAGTTGCTCTAAAGTATTTTGCTGTACTCGTATTACCCGGTCAAAGTTTGGGTCTCCACTCATTTGAGGAGGAATAATTTTGTATTTAACTCTGGCTCTACCAACGTTTATAGTAACTACAAAATACATTAATAAACCTAAGACTGTGACTAAACTCGGCCAGAGAATAGTTTGTGTTTCTAACATAGCCATCGCTTTCTGAATATTATTGGTTTAGACAACTTTTTTAGTTATGATAGTTTTTGCTTTGCTTTTTGACAAGTCAGTATAGATTAAAATTTTTAGTTTCAAATATACAAATAATTTTACCTACCTACTTAGCATCCACTCAATTCCATATCTCCAATCAAAATATAAATACTGAAGATTATATCCACAAAAATCACACTCTTGAATTTTTAGGATTATAAAATTATATTATTTGACTTAAATCCACTTTTTTATTTTTTGATCTTTTCAGAATTAATCAACCACGATTAAATAGACTCAAAAAATAAAAATTATTTCTCAGCAGAGATCAATGCTTTTATTTGCGATATAAACTCTTGTTGATCCACTACTGGTTTGCCAATAAAACCATCGGCACCACTAAGGTTAATATAATATTCACTATCCTGTTTAGTTCCGAGTGCGGTAACTAGTATAACGGGTACTTTAGAAGTATGAGGATTGGCTTTTAGCAATTTAGTTATTTCAATCCCGTTAATTGGTTTGCCATTGTAATAACTGTTGTCTAGACAAATATCCATTAGCACAATGTCTACTTTCTTGGCATTGACAATTTCTATAATTGTTTCTACATCCTCGGTATGTTGGGCAGCCAAACCACCCCGTTTTGTCAAAATTTTCTCAAATACTTTCCAATTTATCGGATCGTCTTCGACCACTAAAACAGTTTTCATTTAATTCTCGAGTCAGGTAATTTCTCTAGTAATTATTTCTCAGGATTCAGGTCAGATTGAAAACCCTAGAAAGCTTAATGGATGAATATTTCCGGCAATTGCCTCCAATATTACATTCTCAATATAAATAAATTGCCACAAGCCTTTATTTCCACCATTCATTTCATAGTCACAAAAATATGTATGGCCTTCTATTCTAATCGTTTGTGACATATTTAAAGTGAAATGGTATTAGAATCTAATGTTTTAGGTGGTAGGTGTTAGATCAAATCTACTTAATTAACTATCCTGGAAAACCCTCTCCTCTGCTCCTTCTGTTTCCTCTCCTCATTGTCACTTGTCTCCCCAGTTCCCTGTTGGTGTCTAATTTATAAGTATTCAACCGGAAATAATATAACCATCCCATTCTTCATCAAATCTTTACAAAAAGTGAAGCTATTTCCCGGTATACTCGAATAAAATAATATCATTCTGATTTTACATCATTTCTAATCATATCGACCATTTTACTAATTTTTCATCAGCCATTAAAATGCCTACAGGGTGTATCATCGGAAACTACTCACAGATAGCATCTTTTAAAATCATATTTTTAAGCTCAAAAATAGTTAAATTTACTGGTGTAATATCCAAAACAAGTAATTAAATTTAGTAACTAATCAAAAAACTTTATCATAATTTATCATCATTAAATTAACTTTGAAACTGGAAAATTGCTTGCTTTTAGATCGGTCTATCTGTCATAAGATTTGTAGGAGACTCCACTATCTTGATCTAATCTGAAAATTAGTTTATACTCGACCAAAGGAGGTGTAAAAAAATGCTAGATTACAGTATAAATTCATTTTCAATTCATCGTAACCGTAAATCTACTCAACAGGAACAGTTACTATATGAACATTTACAAAACTTAGCTTGTCAACAACAACCTGAACAATCAATTGATAATTTTCGCAGTTTATTTATCGATGCTTCCGGATACTCTACACCTGAAGTTTGGCAAGGGATGGTAGAAATTATTGATACTGACCCGGATGAAGCAGAGTTTCATAATATTCTCAATAGAAGTTGCTATATATTGATTAACCGTTGGCTGCAAAGTCCGCACCTGCAAAAATCAATTCCAGATTTAGTGAATTTGTTTCAGGTAAAACCAAATCGGCTTCCTCCTTCTTGGACTTCTAAACGTCTACGTACTTTAGTTGGTAGTTTTTCTCAAACTGAACATTATCTATGCTTAGAACGTTTGGCTCGGATGTTTGTCCAAGAAGTTGAAGAAAATACTAAAATTGAAGACCAGAAAATCGAGAAGTTAATTAATCGATATCCCTATTTATATGAACATTGTTTTCTAAGTGATGATAGTAGTGACGAAGAGCGACAAGAAATTAGAATAATGAAACAGAAAATTCAGCAAAAATATGAAGTTGATTTATCTAAGTATATTGCTTATCAACGGTTGCCCAGAAAAAGCAATTCTGTAGAAAATCCAACTCTGATGCAGGATGAAGATTTAGATGAAGCTATCCAATATTTCACGGGAAAAGTTGATGGCCACCAAACTTTCAGAGACCAAGCCGAACAGTTTCGTGTCTACTGTGATTTGACTCGGTCTTATGGTACTTTCAAAGATGGGTTATATGAATACTTAACTGATGCTATTGACCCTGGTTACGGCAATAGTCAATTTAATCAGAGATTATATCGGCAACTACAAAACACTTTTTGCGATAATCATAGTCAGAAACCGAATAATTTTTTGGTGGTGGGTACTTGTAGAAAATTGTTGAATTTTTTAGTAGTTGAAAGTCTAGAACAACCCAAACATTTCGTTTTCTATGACTTGATTAATAACCTTGGAATAACAGTGGTTATTGGTATTTTACTGAAAATTTTGCTATTTTGTCGCCAAGCTCAACCCTATTTAGAACAACGGTTTTCGATTTTGTTCAATCATTATCACGGCTCAACTCCAGGCAAGGTTTGGTGGTTGGTTAAATCTTTAGAATGTTTGAATGTGGCATTAACTACTAACTTCGGGAAGATGAATCTCTGTTGCTTTTAATTACAAATAGATTTATATTTTTTTATCAAAACTATTGCCTTCTGGTTATTATTGCCAATTAATTTTAAATTCTTTTATATTATTTCCAACACGGCTTAGGTAAAGTTGTTAATTATACACTAGACTAGATATGATATAATTCATATTTTGCACTTCAACCTGTAGCATAAAAAATTATAGAAAACATCTATACTTTATACTAAGTATAATTATTTATAGAACCCATTTTATATCTATTTAATTACCATAGTTAAGCCTCTTAAGCATCAATTTTGAGGCAAAGCCTGCTCTGTTTGTGAAATTTTTCCCTCTTCCCTCTTCCCTCTTCCCTCCTGACTAAAAAAACTTAACATTGACAAAGATACGTTTAGGGGTTCTATATAGCAATCTTATCGGAATTGTGAGATATTGTAGGCTTTTAGGCAACAGGCAATAGCGATGCGACCCTGCGTCGGAGAAAGAGGTCGGAACGAAGCGCCACCTGCGGGCTAAGAGCGCAAGCCGACCTAGCACCTGGTAGGGCGCTCCTTTTCGGCAACAGGCAACAGAGAAGAAGGAAAAAACTGTATCTTATGAATATAAAAACTACTATATTCTCGACATTTATAGATATACCACAAATGTTAAGAGAGTTTTATTCTGATAAAGATAGAGGCTGTTGTAAGATGATTCTCTATATAGAAATGTAAGTTATCATATTCATAGTCAGTTGCATATTCACCCATTATTTACTACTGTTTTCTACAAGTTCTTTTTTGGTAATTTATAACTGCTTCTTGAGCATTAAGTAGGTTGCCATAAAAAATTGCTAAAATGGAAACTATTTTTAAATTGTTGAAACTATTGAAATTGCTTCTCTACACTCTATTTATATCCCTGCGGACATATTCAACAATTAACAATTAACAATTAACAATTAATTGTTACCTCTTCTTAAAACGGATAGGATTGAGTACAAGGATTTTTTTTCCTGCTTGTAGGGCGACAGGCGACAGCCCGTGGCGCAGACAAGGAGAGGCTTTAAAGCTTAATTATTCGGTAATGTTTAATTACACCTACTTACTTAATAATTAAATATTAACTATGACTGATTTTTTACCTTTGACTATAAATCATCCCGTCACTATAAAAAGCAATTTTTTTTAACTACTCTGTAAATTAGTTTTACGATAATTAATCAACCGATTTTTCAAGCAAGGAGATACTTCTAATTGCTATATTATTTATTATAGAGAAAAAATTACAGAAGCAAACAAATGGTCAATCTCACCAAAAAACTACTTGAGGCAAAAGACTGGGTTAAAGTACGTGCCAGTATTGATGGTCAACAATCTTTTCTAACTTGGCAGGGTTCAGTTTATGCCTTTATTCCTGGGGAGCCAAAACAGTATTTGTTCCAAATAGTAGGAATGAGTGTGGCTAGATGTATTCCCAGGCCGGATGGAGGATGGGATTTTACTTCTAGGGAACTAACATTTTACCTTAACCCCGAAACAGGAGAAAAATTGGATACTTGGAAAAATCCTTGGACTGATGAAATTTTGCCTGTAGTTCATGTGGCAAATAATCCAGTACAGGGATTATTTAAAAGACCAATGCCTGCTTTAGTTGATGAAGAGTTGACTACTTATAAATTTGACTTATTTTCTAGTTATCCCAACCCCCTTGCCGACGACCCAAAATTTGCTGAATATAGTCCCCAACCTCTTTATCAAGCTAGCGAACTGTTTAAGTTGACAGTACCCACGGCAGATTTACAAAATCCTGACACTACTTCTGTATCTAAGATAATGTTGGCATGGGATAGAATTGGCCCTTGGCTGCCGTGGATGAAAATGGGCGATCGCTCTGGTAATCTAATTTATAGTACCTGGGGGGGGAAGGTGGCTAGTGTGGCAGAATTACCTCAATTAATTCAAGATGAAATTAATACTCGTGTTCCGTTGTTTAAAAATGCGGCTAAATCTATTTTAGATAAGGATGATGTGACTTCTTGGATTTATTTTAAGCAAAATTTTGATGCCTATTTAAAAGGAGAAAAATTTCCCATTCCTGTGGCGGAAGTTGACTGAAAAAGGAAGAATAAAGGAACGAAACGGATTTACAGATAATGATAATTTATACGCAGGTATATTTTCTGTTTTCTGTTCTCTACTTCGACTAAATATTAAATTTATTTGTCAGAGGTAATTATAAAGACTAAGGTGGAAAAAGTTCATTAATTGATAATTGATAATTAGCTCGGGTTTAACAAAAAATAGCGAGAAGTCCCGCGTTCTCCTCGTCGGGAACGTCGTATGGGAAAGCGACCATGTTATAATAGAAGAACACAGGGGGAGGGCATCACCTCTGTATAAACTGCAACTCCTTT
>JBARXI010000985.1:0-3326 GCA_049647275.1 Microcoleaceae cyanobacterium | reverse complement strand
CATTCCATATGTTAGGTGTAGCAGGAGTATTCGGTGGTTCACTATTCAGTGCAATGCACGGAAGCTTAGTAACATCAAGCTTAGTTCGCGAGACAACAGAAACAGAATCTCAGAACTACGGTTATAAGTTCGGTCAAGAAGAAGAAACATACAACATCGTAGCAGCTCATGGCTACTTCGGTCGTTTAATCTTCCAATATGCTTCATTCAACAACAGTCGTTCCTTGCACTTCTTCTTAGGTGCATGGCCAGTAGTAGGTATTTGGTTCACCGCTCTGGGTGTATCAACAATGGCCTTCAACTTAAACGGTTTCAACTTCAACCAGTCCATTATCGACTCCAGCGGTCGTGTGGTAAATACCTGGGCAGATATTATCAACCGAGCTAACTTAGGTATGGAAGTAATGCACGAGCGTAATGCTCATAACTTCCCTCTAGATTTAGCTGCTGCTGAAGCGCCTTCTATCAAAGGTTAATTTTTTAGTTAGCTAATCTAAACGCTCTCCAACTCTGGAGGGCGTTTTTTGTTTTTAAGTCAAATATAGAGCTTTCAATAATGCGTAAATTTATTAGTTTATCAATCGGCTTAATCTTAATGATTTTATTTTTGGTTTTCACCCCCACCATCAGTCTCGCCCAAAATCACTTTGATAACTTTGATAACTTTGATAACTTTGATAACCTCCCACCAGAAGAAGTTCAAGAATTAATTTCGATTCGATACAGTATTACTACCATCGACGAATTACAAAAAAGGGGTGTACTTTCACAAGCGGAGGCAACAATAGAAACAAAACATTATTTAGAAAAATCTCAACTCATCCTTGGGGAAACTCTCAATGCAAAACAACTAATTAAATTAACCGATCGCGACGAAATCGTTAAACCAGGAAGCCAAACAAACGTAATTCAAGAAATTGCTGGCTTTGTGACTTTTACAAATATTATCTTGACTGCTGCAGCAATTTTACTTGTGTTGGCAGTGGCATCTTTAGCTTCTTTATATTTAATTCCTATTCTCAGACTTATTCCGGCGTGGGGCTATGAAATTATTATTTACTTAACTTGTATTGCTGCCATTATTGGGGGAAATTTTGTTAACGGAATAGGTGAATTTATTGCTTTTCCTGGTTGCTTGGGGTTAATTGGCGCTATTAGTTTCAGCCACTATCTGCATCAGGATTTTTTCCAAAAGCTTATGGGTGAAAAAGAAAGTTACCCCTATTATCTTGATAGTATAATTCTGTTTATAATTTGGGCGGTCGCTGCCATTTTTTATCAAAGTTCTCTCCTGGGTTTTCTTGCCATTATTGCCTTGGAAACTAGCCTCGGTTTTTCTGTAATAATTACTCCTCTTTGTTACATGATTGGTTTTACCGAAAAGGATGTAATTCCCAGAGCAATGTCTGCTTCCTTAATTTTATTAATTATATATGTTAGTGCTGAAATAATAAATTCTGAACTTCCCTATATCGGAGTTTTTTCTACGGGAGTTTTATTTATTGGCAGTTTTGTTTATTTTGTCGGAACTTTAATTGTTTCTACCAAATGGTATGAGTATGGGAAGTTTAATATAAACCGTTATCTCTGGTTACAAATTCTGACTATAACATCAGGTGTTGCTGCACTTTATATAGGTTTAGTTTGGCAAGTTTTACTACTACAAAGAATTGGCGGTACGTTCTTTTTCTTGTATCTGATTGAAAAATATTTTGAAATACCTTGGCAAAAACAATCTTGGGCTTGGGCGACTTTAGGTTTAGCGGTTATTTTGTATTTATCGGCTTTGGTCGCTAAACAATATCCTGAATACTTTTTTTTAGTAAATTAAACAAAATCTAGGAAATATAAAACTAAGTTTTTTTAAAATATCAAATAATTTTTCTCTATCCATTAGCTATAGGGCTTACCCAGTAAATCTAGCTGTGGGCTGGGTTGCAACGCACCTTATATCATGTCCGGTTAAACAGTTATAAATAATGAGGGAGGAGTCAGGAGTCAGGTAGGGGAGTCAGGAGGGAGAAGAGAGGGAAAAAAGAATATATCGGGAGGAGAAGGAGGAGAAATTTTTTTTATCACGCTATTATCCGGACATGATATTACACCACTAAAGAGCAGATAACAGATAATTTTAAGTAAGTCCCGATCTAGATGGCGAATTATACTCTAAACAGGTTCAAACTGAACTTTTTTACAACAGATCAAAACCTTTGATTAATAGGAATGAACCTTAATCTCAAAAGTTAACTCCTAAGCCGTTTGCAGTATATATTAGACTTCTTGCTAAAGTGAAATTCAAATAAATTACAGTACAGAAATTATCAATTACTCTGAAATTTTACTTTTTGATTTTGACTTATACCAATTTTATATAAGGCTGCACAGAATGATTAAATCTATTAATTAATCCGTCTTTATGTGTGGTAATTTTCGGTTAAGTAGGTAGGTGGAAAAATTTACCAGTACGTCCGAAGCGACTGGAACGGAGTGGAAAGAAGCAATCTCAAGGGTATGAGGTGCATCAACATTTCGTTACATAGTGAGGTTTATTCGCGCCCACCTACTTAATTCTGTTTGAAATATTCTTCTATGCAACTTGATATTAATTTTGACTTACAACTGCAAGAAGTCTATTATTTATTGAATTATTGAATTCTACTAATTTTTAATCCGCCCATTCCAGGGCATTTTTTTAGTAAGATAATACCAATTATGGCTTGCTAAAAAAGTTTTTTGGTGAGGTTGAGGAGTCAGGAGCCAGGAGAGGGAGTCAGAATAATCAAGACTTGATTAAAAATGCATTAATTTTAATGATATTAAGGCTATAACAGGCGCAAAATATTGACTCTTAATGCGCTTTTAACCCTTGATTAAAAAAGGTTTCATTTTTATTCAGAAAATCCCTATTATACCAATTTGATAAAATAATGTTACAAATAATCGGAGTCGGGGCAATTTTCTACTTTTTTCCAATTGGTATGAGATAAAATAATGTGATAAATAACTAATAAATAAATACCATTTGGGATGGGGAGTTGGGGATGGGGAGTTGGGGATGGGGAAAACTCTTCGTGTTTAGAAATGTCGGATTTCGGAGTTAGGAGCCACCTTTTATTTACCTACGACCTACTTGTAACAATGTATTTTCAAAATGATAGAATCATTTACTGTACCTAAACCTAACAGAAAAAATGACTAATTTTGTATTAGACCTCTCCGAAAAACAAATAAGTTGTGAGATAATAATAAAAAATGTAATTTTAACAGCCAATTATGACCAGTATACTCGAACACATTCGCAATCGTCCACAAGAAACAGAGCGTTT
>JBARXI010000984.1:0-13729 GCA_049647275.1 Microcoleaceae cyanobacterium | reverse complement strand
GTTCAGATGCGGTTTAAGGTTTCTTAAATAGTGGTAGGGTGGGTAAATATTTGCCCGCCCTCTATTAAAAATTTTATAATTAGTTATAGCAGAAGGAAGAAGGAAGAAGGAAGAAGGAAAAATCTGGCGTTGTCTGAGTCTGTAGGGGCAAACGGCCGTTTGCCCCTACAATATTGAGCTGTCCGCGCCCTTTGCTTCGACTGCTTTATCACCAAAAATAGGTAAAAATTATGTCAACAGTTTATCGTTTAAAAGCCAATGAAATCAACCATCATTTTCTCGAAGAAATTCAAGCTAAATTTGGAGAAAAAGAAATTGAGATAGTTGTTTCAGAATTTGATGAAACAGATTATATTTTAAAGTCAGAAAGCAACAAAAATAGACTATTAAAAGCTATTAACAATGTAAAAGAGCGTCAAAATTTAGTCGAAGTTAATTTAGAAGATTTGCAATGAGCAGAAGAATTGTTTTTGAATCCTCTGCTTTTGCCGATTTTACTGAGTGGGCAAAATTAGACAAAAAAAATTATCGCAAAATTGTCGAACTAATTAAGGATATAGAGCGATCGCCGTTTGAAGGATTGGGTAAACCGGAACCTTTAAAATATGAGTTAAGTGGCTTTTGGTCAAGAGGTATTAATAACGAACATCGTTTAGTTTATCAAGTTAGTGAGAAAGAAATTATTATTGTAGCTTGTAAGTATCATTATGTATAATTGTGATAATTTTGAATGGAATAAAAGCCAAAAACATGAGCAGTATTAAAATTGAAAACTTTGATGATGACCTCATAGTTAGACTACAAAAGCGAGCAGAATCTAGTGGACGCTCTCTCGAAGCAGAAGCCAAAGAAATTCTCCGTGCAGTATTAACAGAAAACGAAACGTACTCTTTAAATATTGCTGCAAAAATTAAGCAACGTTTTTCTGATTTTGGAGATTTTGAAATCCCGACTATAGCCAGAGACCCCCTACGCGAACTTCCTAATTTTTAGGAGAGTGATAAGATAGGAATAATCAATTAAACTGGTTTTATGTATGATGTTAAATTCTGAGTTGTTGGTTCAACTTGAGCAGTTATCCCGTGCTGATAAATTTCAAATTATCCAGTTTTTAATGACTGAATTGGCAAAAGAAGAAGGGTTAGAACTATTATATAATAATAAGGCTTATCGTGTTTTGTCTCCCCATAATTATGTGATGCAGCCGATAAATTAATGAGTTTATTAGAATAAGAAGAAGGGAAAGAAAATGTAGAATGCTAAACGATACAATAATGTCTTGAAAATGATGACATTTAATGATTTGCTAGAACTCATCAAAGGTCTTTCCACAGATGAAAAGCACGAAATTCAATTGTTGTTAAAACAATACATTCGTGAAGAACGCCGTGACGAGATTTATGAGAATTTCAAATTAGCGGAGATGGAACAAAGAAAAGGAGAACTGACATTTTATGACAATATTAACGAACTGAAACAACTAATAGAGGAATAGACAAAAAATATGAGTATGATATCTTTTCAAGAAATTATAGATTCTATTGAAAAACTTTCTATTGATGAGCAAAATTATTTGTTTAATGTCATCAAAAAAAGAAGAATTGAAAAGCGACGTTTGGAGATTGCTGTTAATGCTAAAGCTACTTTAGAATCTTTGAAAGAAGGAACAGCAAAAACAGGAAGTATGGATGATTTGATTGCCGATTTATTAGATGATAAAGACGATGAAGATAGTTTAGGATAATCGTTTTAAACGTGCTTTTAAGAAATTAATAAAAAAGCAGCCTGAGTTTCAGGATCGGATTATTAATGCTTTATATTTGTTAAGTAATGACCCCTTTACTCCATCCCTAAAATCTCATAAATTAACAGGTTCTCTTGAGGGTTTATGGTCTTGTTCAGTTGCTTATGATTGTCGTATTATATTTACTTTTGCTGAGGATGAAGATTCTGAAGAGTCTTTGATTGTTTTGATTGACATTGGTTCCCATGATGAAGTTTATTAGTTTTAACATTAAGAGATATATGAAAACCGGATTTAGTATTAGAATAAGAATAAAAGAAAGAAAATCCGGAATGTCAAAGGGTTTCCTTTTGTTGAACTAATTAGTATTAGTTATGTTGAGTTGAGGCAATGAAGACTAACCTAAAAATACTGCTTCGCTATTTTCACCTTCTTGAATAACATTTTTTATCAATATATCTTCTAAGGTTTATGCTAAAATTTCCGAAAACTCTTCTTTTTGTTCTTGGAGTAATTCAAGAATTGCTGAAAGTAGCAATTCTTTTAGTTTAGTTTCGTCTCTAGTAATTTCAGCCATCACTTTTTTGATAATTATTTGGTTGAATTATAGCACTTCTGGCTGATAAATAAACATAGATTTAGAGACGGGGTTTTGGCAAAAATTATTTGTGTTGGGTTTCGTTACCTCAACCCAACCTACAAATACTATTAATAACAACTTCTTCCTGCTATGCCACGAGTATTGTAATTTCTTGTCTCAAGAACAGGACCAAAAGTACCATTTGAAAATCTTTCGCTTTTTAATTGTTGAGGCAATGTATATTCAGCAATGCCATTATTTAAAGTCCAAGAAGAATTTTGTTTGTCAATACGGCTTTTTGAAAGTGTTGTTGTGCTATATACGCCATTAAATTTTCTACCAGAAAAATCCTCTACTTTAACAACAGTCTTATTACCATCATACAAAATATATGATGCTATATTTGTATTTTCGTCCCAATCCCAACCAAGAATACTATCACTATTTGAAATTTTAACAGTGTATAATTTTTCACCAAATCCTTCTTCCGGAGAGAATTCTTCAACGATTACCACTGATTCTCTACCATTAAAGATAACATAACTTGCAATTCTTCCACCTTTATAACTCCAACCACGAACTGAAGGAGAGCTAGATATAGTATAAGTCTTACCACCAACAGATAGTTTAGAAGTATTTCCTGAATACAAAACTTCCGTACAAGTTTGTCGAGCAAAAGCTGTTTCAGAAGATAATAAGAAAACTCCAAATAATATAAAACTTGGAATTAGTTTCAAGAAAGTTTTCGATTTTTTTGTCATATTATTACCTCATTTGTTTACTCTTTTTACCCTATAATTATCCATGTAAGTAGGTGGGCGGAATTAAACGAACAATGCTAAACGCTGTAAGTTCCTTGTTATAAAGGATTTAGGTTTTCGGGTTGAACTTTTATTTATGACCACCTACTTAATACAATTCTAATTCCCTCATTTTCATATCCACAAGTCGGAAAAGGACGGATAAAAACGGAGATTTTGTTAAAAAATGTGAAAAAGACGGATAATGAAGGATAATAGCGGATAAGCTATTGAGAAAAATTAATTGTAAGATAATGGACTTGCAAACAGTTTTAAATTCAATTGATGAGTTGGTATTTGAGCAAACTGGGAAACACCTAAATAATCTACAAATGGCAATTTTGAAGGGTGTCTTGAATAACAATAAATATAGAGAAATTGCAGAACAATATAAATGTTCTAATGGTCATGTTAAGGATGAAGGATACGAACTCTTGCAAGTTTTGTCAGAGATTTTGGGGGAAAAGCTAAATAAGTCGAATTTTTGCGCTACGGTCGAACGTTTAGGAATTGCAAATCTAATCGGAAATCATGTTCGTGTGGATAATATTAATCTATGCAATAATCCCGAAACAACAGAATTAGAAAATAGGGATTTTGTTAATACTAGATCGGAGTACAAAATGAAAAACTATCCTCAACCAATCATTGAAAATGTCTTGCATACAAATAAATTAAATACTGTCTCTAAATTAATCAAACTCGGTTTAACAGCACAACAAATTGCTGAAGCAGTAGATTTACCATTAAATGAAGTACAACAACTAATGGAATAATTTTATATAGTTAGGATGGGGCTATAAATTTTGTCTTGAAAAGCAGGAGTAGCAAAAAAAAGGAATTGTGGAAGACTCGATTACTGATTTATTATTTGATTGTGAATCAATTTAAAAGAAATACAGGAAACCCACACTCAACTGCATTGCGGTAAAGCGGACCATCTAATGTCCAAAGTTGAGGCTCTAAGTCTTCTGCTAGAGCTATGTAAGCAGCATCATAAGCACTTTGACGACGCAAAGATAAGGCAATTTCTACTATTCTCGTACCCTGAGAAATATCATGGTAAGCGATGGGTAAATTATTCAAAAAAGCCCAAGCAGATGTTAACCGATCTTGGGGGAAGATTCCACCTACAATTAATCTGGTCAGAGCGTTGGCTATTTCATAGAGTGCAAGATGAGGAGCGTGCATCTGAACTTCTTGACTTATCCACTCTTCAAACTGTTGGCGAACAATTTCACTGCGAGGATCTTGATTAACAAGAACTATTAGTAAATTAGAATCGATGACAACATTCATTATTAGCTAAAAAAGATACCTCTGCTCTAAATCTTCCCGACTTTGACGGGCGATCGCCACTGCATCTACTTGGGACAAATTTTTGGCAATTTCCCGTAAACCGGCGATCGCCTCTCTTGCTTTTTGTTTGTTCAATTGAGCTGGAATTTCCTCAAGACCGAATTGAACTAATCTTTGGACTAAAATATCTATGGGTAAATTTAATCTCTTGGCTTCATTCTCTAGGCGGTCGTAGTCTTTGGAACTTAATTGCACAGTTAGTAATTTGGATTCACTCATAATTACTTTATTCAAAAAAATCATTAAAATTATAGTATTAATTTTAGCAGGATACAGTTTATGTAGTATTAACCATTGCTGAAGTTCCTCTTCGGGTAGAGTTAAAAAATGTGTCCCCTAGTTTTCCTTTAAGGAGTCTTGGAGTAGGAGGTTGGGGGTTTTCTGGATTTAACCGTAAACGAAAGTCGTGAATCAAGTCATAAATTTCTGGCAGTTTCTCCTCTGGAATGTCTGGCAATTTTTGTGTTATTTTCTCGATTAACATAAAGCCTCCTGCTTTAAATAAATTTACAATAACCGTAATATCTTTTGCTCTAAATATTCCCGACTTTGACGGGCGGTCGCCTCCCATTCTTCTCAGATCTACCGCTCATCAGATCGTATCTAAAAAATGGAATTGCACATCACAGCGATTATACTGTGGTTAGCTTCAAGAAGTTAGTTTAATACCATCTTTAACCTTAACTTACCTCTCAACCGCACTAGGAGTAAACCGAACTTCGATCCTTCGCCGACTCTGATTTGGATTACGATTTGCCCCGGCAAAATCTCCCCCAGGATTATATAATTGTGCGGCAGAATAAGCCCGAAATTTTAACCCTAATTCTTTTAAACGAGGATTTTCTTGAAGTTCTTTTACCACTGATAAAGCACGCATCAAACCTAAATCTGCATTAGAGCCTGGTGCTAAACTATTAACAGATTCATTACCCTTAGCAACTTGCTCTAACTGTGTATCTAAATTACTACCACCTCCCTTATTTACCTGACCATCAGTATGACCGATTACTTCAATAACATAACCTTTATATTCTTTGGCAAAATCTTCAATTTGTTTGATTAAATCTCCCTCAATAAAACCTTTTAAATCTCCCGATATTTCCGCACTTCCTGATTCAAATCTACGGGTTTGGGAATCTCGAATTACTATTACTGGCGGAGACTTCAATTTTTCAATTTCTGTTTCTAGCTGTGTAACTCTATTTGACTTTTGCTCAACTTCATCTTTAGAAGTAGTTACTAATCCTTGAAGTTGCGTTACTTGATTCTGTAAATTTCCAGTTTCTCCCTGTAAAGTTGTTACTTCATTTGTCTTTTGTTGTAGTTGAGTTTGTAAACTATTAATCTCTTGTTGTAGTTGCTGGGCGCGATTTTGATTTGCATCAGAAATTGACTCTATAAACAGAGATTTAATAATAGCTAATAGTAGTAATAGACTTAATATCATAAAAGAGTTAGACATTAAGTCTGTAAATGCTGGCCAAATTTCTAGGTCGCGATTATCCTCAACAATTCGTGAACGATGACGCATAATTACTTTAATTCCTATTAATAATGATTAGATGTATTTCTACCAATTGCTAAAAATAATTCTATACTTATTTAAAGACTTCAGTTATTAAGTAATAAGTTTAATTCAGTAATTTTTTTAGCAATTCCAGCCATGAAGTCAAGATATATTATTACTTATTTCCCTACTCCCTGCTATCAAAAAGATGTAGCAAAATTTTTGAGATTTGGTATTGGATGTAGGGTGGGTTAGGCGGAGATAACTCCTATTACTTACTATCTATTTAGCTATCCGCCGTAACCTACCAGTAAATATTAGCTCCTTTCAACAGATTTATTTTCTCGACATGATAGAGGTAATTCATGTTTGCGGAGCATTCCGGAGGAAATTACCCATATTATTTATAGTGGTTTTAATTAATATAGACTACAATTAAGTAGGTCAGCATAAATAAACGCATAATGTGGGCAATGCGCGCAGTCAGCTCAAACCTTTATACAAAGACACTTATAGGTATTGCCCACCCTAAAACTGTTTGATCTTTAATTATGCCCACCTACTTATCAGTTCTGTCTAACTGCTGTTTCTGTAGTCTACTTTTGTGAAAACTGCTATTAATGATTGAAGTAGTCATCAAGCATAGCATTACTGTTTTAAAGTTTTATAATACCAAATCAGCTAATCAAAATGTACTTTCTCCAAATATCCTCTAACCCTTCTATCTTATCCTGGTAATAAAGATTACGATTTAAACCGGATTTAGTATAATTTTTTTTCAACCACGCCGATTTTTTCTAAATCTTCCATTAACAGACTTAACCGGATATACCAGTTTCTTTTCTTGTTATTGCGAGGCGGGTCAGCAAGCATTTAATCTCTGGGAAAATACTATCAAATTTACAAAGCAATCTCAAGCATTACAGTTAATTTAAGAGATGACTTCAGGGGTAAATAAATAATTGAATAAACAATCGTCTAACGGTTTTCCCGCAACCTTTTTTATGACCAGAATACCTATAAAGATTAGAAACAAGTTGAACATTAGCTCAGAGTTATTTATTTGCTAATTTATCGATAGTATGTGTCAGATGATGAATTTCATTTTTAGTTGCGTGCATTTGATTGATATATTCCTGTAAATTTGTGGCAATGACGCTTAAATGCGAATTATTCAAATTCGCTTGGGTGCTCATACCTTTAGTTATTTGGTCTCCTAAAGATTTGATGCTCTGACTAATACCATCTGTAGAGTTATTCAAGGCATTTGCTAAAGTTTTTAGTTGAACTTGTACTTCATCTAAATTATCTGCTTTAGATACTACCCTTCTTTGTAAAGTATCCAGACTTCCTACCGCTAACTGAAAACCTTGTGATGCTTCTTGTAATTGTCGAATCATCTCAGCCAAAGATTTTTGATTACTTTGATGAGACTCTAATAATCTTAATGAAGTTTGGTTATTACTGGTAATTTGTTCTCCAAATTTTGCCAGTCTCTTACTATATCCCTGTAGTTCAATTACTACTATTTCTATTGCTTGTACCGCAGTAGCTAGAGTCGAGGTTGACTGAGAAAAATTACTTTGAATATTCGCTAATTCTGCTGTTGAGTTAGCTAACTTTTGCGGAAATTGACTATGTTCAAATATCTGTGCTACTTCTATAAATCTATCCCCTGCTATCTGAAAATCTCTAGAACTTTTTGCTACTGTAGCAGCAGCTTCTCCTAATCGTACAAAAGTCTGTTCTGCTAATTTACTGGTAGTATTATTAGCATCATAAATTTCTTGAATTTTATCTTGTAGGGCTGACTCTACTCCTACTCTAACTGTTTGACCAAATTTAGTTAAAAATCCTTCAAAGGAATAGGCAACTGCTTTTACTACTTTATCTAGTTGAGTTTGACCTTCTATGGTTTGTAAGTAAATATTATCTAAATAGTCTTCTAGTAAACTGATTAATCTAGTTTTGGCAAGACTAGTATTAAAAATTAAATTAACTGCTGTAACTACTGCACTAAATAATATTGCTACTAAACTGCTAGTAAAGGCAATTCCCATACCTTGTAATGGTACTTGTAATTCCCGCAGTAAACTACTAACATCGGTAGCATTAGTGTCGCTCACTGTTTGACTTAGAGAAGTTAAATTAATGGTAATGCCGATAAAAGTTCCTAATAATCCAAAAGACACAAGTAGATTGGGTAAAATCCGACAAAAATATTCTATTTGTTCATAAGATATTATTCCAAATAACCTTTGTCTACTATAAACTTGGTCTATTAACGCTCCTGTATTAACTTGCTCTAGTTTACTACTAGCATCTGCAAATCTGCCTTCTAAATATTCAATAAATCTTGGTTTATTTACTGACTGCTGATTAATTAGTCTCCTAACTTTATTTCCCTGACTTACTAAGTCGAAATGAAGTACCATCCTGAGTAAAATAGCGACTACAGATGGTACAATTACTAAAACAATTACTAAAGGAATTAAATAAGATGGTATTGGTGGCATAGTCACATCTCTGATGTTTCAAAAGTTAATTGTTGAACCAATAGATGATTGATTCAGTATTACCGAAATTCTGTGGGAGAATTCCCTTGATTTTAGATCCTTAATGAATAATTCTATCTTAAGCCCTAGAAAAAATTGAATTATATCTACAGTAACGGTTGATAATTAAGACTTTTGTGTGATATATAGCGTGGCGGAAATAACCCACCAATTTAAAAAGCTTAAAAAGCTGATTGTACAAGCTTTCTTCCCTTTTGTCGCTAATTTGTAGCAAAATTTTTTCCAATTGGTAATTAATATCATGTCCGGTTGAATAGTTATAAATAAGCACAGAGGAGTCAGGTAGGGGAGCCGTTGGTAGGGCGAGGTACAGGAGTCAGGAGAGAAGAAAAAGGAAGAATAAGAGGAGAAAGTTTTTTGTTTGCTGGCGCAAAACTGCGTTAACGCTCACCTCGGAACGGAGTTCTATCGCGCTCTTATCCGGACATGATATAAGACGCAAATAGTTTTGCCTGCCTATAGACGCATCAGATTTTGAAGCACCTAAACCTACTACATTAGCGACAGCTTTGGAATTAGGTACTTCACTTTCATTACATAGTTATTCCCATGGGAGAGGGGGAGTATCATCAGTCCCATTGTTGTCCTGAGACAAATGACTAATATTTTCCACCATTAACTAGAATCTGATTTGCTTTCCAAGGTCCGAAGCGATCGCCATAATAGGCCAATATTTGGTCTACTTTTTCGTTAATAGCTTCTTCAGCATCTTCAGCGTACTCGATCCAAAGACCTCCTACTTGACTGTTTCTGTAGTCAAAGGGTTCGGTTGGAGATGGAGAAAATAAACCTACTTGAACTTTGCCGACTTGACGTAAATGAGCTGCTACCTCTCGATAAACTGCCAGTGGTAGTCCATGACAGCTAAATTGATAACGAAGTTGTTTCTGTTTCACAGTCTGCATTCTGATATTCATTTTTCCATTGACACTCTCACCGTAATCACTCAACTATAACGGGAGATTCTTGCTTCTACTCCTGTTAACTAGACTACACTCAGAAGAATTTAATCCCTGTCATACCGAATCTACAAGCATTTTAGTTTTACTTACACTGACTGCCCTGCTTTAGTTGGAGCTAAAATCCATTTATTTGTTTTTTGGTTTTTTGTCTATACCCATTGAGAAACTCTTCTCTCTCATACATACCGGCATACCGCTCAACTAAACTTACTCAAACTTACTCAAAGGTCTGAAAGCTTAGTCAAACGCAAGTGGCTCGACCACCACAGGGTTAAACGGCAAACCCTTTATTCCTTGGTCTAAGACATCAGGAATTACTTTTTTAATAATGTTCAACGACCCATTTACAACAGATTTTTTGACAAAAAAGCCTTTTGGTCAATTTCTGACCACAAATCATGTGATTTGGTAATAACATGACGTTCAACTAGCTTCATATCTTAATTGTAACCGATCACGACTCAATGGATAGACAACTGAACAAACTTATTCATTTTAGTTTGATAGCTATAATTATGAGTAAATTTGATGAACTTTAGAGAAGTTTTCGCTTTCTGTATTTACCCCCCACATTACCGCTTTTTACGTCTATTTAACTACAAATCGTCCTTGATATATCTCTGTTCAATCAGTTCTATGTATTGGCAAAAATTTATCTCACCTGTTAACCCTACAGGTTAACAGGTGTCCTCTTTTTGCATATTCCTAAGATAAATCGTTTTCTAAGTTATGATGTATCAATTGATCGGTTGGCTGTGGTAAATCACAACAATTTATACTATCTAAACATACTTTGCCCCACTGCAAAGCCCACCGAACTAGTTCTACTCGATTATGAGTAGAAGTTTTACTGAGAATATTACTAATATGGTTATCTACCGTCCGCTTGCTGATTTCCAGCTTCTCGGCAATTTTTTCATTGGTCAACCCATCTGCTACTAAGTTCACAACTTGCAACTCCCTCTCTGATAGGGATGTGTGGGTTTGAGACTCGCAACTAGTCATAACTTTTTCCTATATCTGTATATTTGCTTATTTATAATAATAAAGACATCTTGACAAAAATCACCTTAATCACAATTTTTAAATGGCAAAGGAAAATGAAACCTTGGACAAGATGGGGTAAAATGCTCTTTGAAATTAATTTTAAAAAATCAACCTTGCATTCTTATCGCTACCAGAATTTCCCTGATTCCCGATTTTCTATTCATAATTCTCAGATACTCAAATCAATATGACCTATCCTCAAGTTGTCTGTCTTGGTGAAATTTTATTTGATTGTCTAGCCGATCGACCTGGGAGAGCTTTCGATCAAGTTGAGTCTTGGACAGCCTATCCAGGTGGTGCTCCCGCTAATGTTGCCTGTGGTTTAGTCAAGTTGGGTACCTCTACTGCCTTGATTGGCGCTGTGGGTGTAGATACAGAAGGCAACACACTAGCGCAACTGCTGCAAAGCGTGGGTGTAGATATTACAGGTTTGCAGCGACATCCTACTGCACCAACACGAAAGGTATATGTTTTGCGCTCTACAGCAGGTGAGCGTGAATTTGCCGGATTTGGTAAGCACCAGACGATAGAGTTTGCTGATACCCACCTACAAGCTAGACTTTTGCCAGAATCTCTATTTATGAATGCTGACTTTTTAGTATTAGGTACCCTAGAACTAGCTTATCCTGAAACCAGGGAAGCAATTTACCAAGCTCTGGAACTGGCAGACCTATATCATCTCAAGATTTTGGTTGATGTCAACTGGCGTCCCCTCTTTTGGCCTAATCCTGATGATGCCAAGCCGCTTATACATTCTCTACTAAAAAGAGTTGATTTTGTCAAGCTTTCTTTAGAAGAAGCTGAGTGGTTATTTGACTCTACTGACCCTGGTGCTATTACTTATCTACTAGATTCAGTAGAGGGTACATTGGTTACAGGAGGAGACCAGGGCTGTACTTACTGCTTGTCAGAAATTCAAGGAAAAATTCCGGCCTTTTCATTGGATGTGGTAGATACCACAGGTGCAGGAGATGGCTTTGTTGCAGGTTTTATACATCAATTGTGCCAATATGGGATTCGCCGTTTACAACAACCAGAAATAGTTAAACAAATTGTTACCTATGCTAGTGCTGTGGGTGCTTTAACTACTACTAAATTAGGGGCGCTCGCTGCTCAACCTACTTTAGATGAAGTAGAGACTTTTCTCAGTAGCTATTTGCATCATTAAGATGGATAATGTAGAAGAGTTCAGTAAGATTAAAATACTCACTGAAGTTGTTGTTAACAATTTATACAAATTAATCAGAATAAACAATTATGGGACTTTTCGATCAAATTATGGGTGCGGTTAATAACCCTAATAAGGAAGCTAGTGGTGGTCAGTTGATTGATATGTTTAACACCGTACAACAAGTAAGTAATGGTATGGGGGTGGATACTGGTACGACTAAGAATGCTATGTCAATGTTGGGTGGTTATGTACGTTCGGCTTTGCAACAGAAACGAAATGAGGGTGGTACGGAAGCTGTTCAACAAATTGTCAATAATTTTGCCGGAACAAATCCTAATTTTCAAGCGGTTCAAGCTTTATTTTCTGTTCCTCAAATTAATAATATTGTTGAGACTATTTCCCAGAAAACTGGTTTTGATGCTTCACAACTACAAAATTTATTACCCACGTTAGTTCCGATGATTCTGAATTTATTAAAAGGGGGAAATGATACTCAAAATCCTAACTTGGCATCTAATAATATTTTAAATACTTTTTTAGATGCTGATGGAGATGGGGATGTTGATATTGCAGATGCTATGGGAATGGTAAGTCGTTTTTTTAAGTAGCTTTTAGGTTTTAGGTTTTAGGTTCTAGGTTTTAGGTTAAATAGAAAAGGTTTTAAGTTTGACATTAATAATATAACTGCTTTCATCTACTACCTAATACCTAAGACCTACTACCTGATAGAAATAGGATGATTTATAAATTTTTCTTAATAGACTCGACAATATCTTCTGGAGATTTTGCAGCATCTATTATTATTGCTTGTGGTGGTTCTTCCAGGACATCAAATTGACTTTTGAGCATCTCAACTTTCATAAAGTGATTTTTTCGTTCTTCTAGCCGTTCGGTTAACAAATCAAAAGACCCTTTTAAGTAAACAATTTTGACATTTTTTTTGTCGCGGATAAGTAGCTCGCGATAAGCTTGTTTAAGAGCAGAACACGCTAATACAACATTTTTATTATCCCTCAACCATTCATCAATTGCATTTCCCATTACTACTAACCAAGGAATTCGATCTGCATCATTTAAAGCATTACCACTGCTCATTTTTTCTATATTCGCTTGGGAGTGAAAAGAGTCTGCATCATAAAAATCACAATTGAGAGATTTTGCTAATAATTCTCCAATAGTAGATTTACCAGAACCTGACACTCCCATTACTATAATAATCATTTTATTTATTCTCAAAAGTTATTCAATATTAAAATGGCAATCGAGATAGAACGCAAGTTTTTAGTTAAAAGTGACGGATGGCGAAATCTCGCTATTGGAGAAGTTTATCGTCAAGGTTATATATCTACAGAAAATAGGGTAACTGTGAGAGTTAGAGTTGTGGCTGACCGAGGTTATTTAACTATCAAAGGACCTAGTGTTGGTAATTGTAGAGCGGAATATGAATATCCTATTCCTATAGAAGATGCTCAAGAAATGTTGAATAATTTGTGTGGTTCGCCTTTAATTGAAAAGACTAGATATAAAATTTATCATGGTGATTTAGTTTGGGAAGTTGATGAATTTGCGGGAGATAATCAGGGTTTAATTGTGGCTGAAGTTGAACTTAAAGAGGAAAATCAAGTTGTAGAATTACCAGATTGGATTGGTGAAGAAGTGTCTCACGATAGGAGATATACTAATTCTAATTTATCGAAAAATCCTTGGAAAAATTGGTCATCTGTTTAGGCGAGTAATATTAAGAGGAAGCTAATAGCTAATAAGGCAATTTGTTCCTGTTTCTTAAATAGGAACAAATCTAAAATGTAGATTAGTCAATTAACACTATCAATAATTACAGGGAAAAATCTGGTAGCTATTCCTATAATATAATATTTAATGTTGTAGCCATTGCTCTAGTTTCTGTCAGAAATAAATTTTGAGGGAAACTACAACGTTGGGGTTTTTCAAATTGAGAAATTTCTCAGCAGAGGTCTCAGTAGA
>JBARXI010000983.1:0-19049 GCA_049647275.1 Microcoleaceae cyanobacterium | reverse complement strand
GAAAGTGACTTCATTAGTTACTTTTTTTTGCTCAAAACTTCTGACTTAAATAGTACAAAAACACTTAGTATGTTTAACTATACTTGACTAGATATGACTATATTTGCGTACAACGTTTATTATACTTTAAGCTGCATCAGCAAAACGAGTAGCTTCTCCTTCAAATCCAATTATATGGTTTCCAGCACCTCTATCCCTCAGTAATGAGCGAGTCATTTTTTGTCTAAATTGACTTGATCAGACAGCCAAAATTCCTCATCTTTTTTGAATAATTGAATAGAAGAGATTGCTCCCTAGGCAAATCATTAAAAATAGGCAGACTCAAAAAGTTCAGCTAATAATTAAAAGCTCAACTAACTATTAGTTTGATAGATTTTACTAAAAACTTAATTAGCCAAATCCTGATGATAAAGACCAGCTATTAAGTTCGCTCTTAATCCAAATCTAAATCTCTTACCACGATTTCGATAAGAGAGGACTTTGAAGATTTTTAATCGCCTATTAATATGTTCTACTGTGATTCTTAGCAGTATAGCGCTACGCGCAAGTCAGAAGTCAAAAGTCAGAAGTAATCTCTGACTAAGTTTGAAGATTTAGTAATGTCCTAACCAATAAAGGTAGTAGCTAGATCATTCCATAATGTGCAATCCCGACAAATTAGCTATTCCATTATTGATTCTTAACTAACCGTAATATCATCAATTCGAGGTCGGCTTTCATTAATTTGATTAGTACCTGTATGATTCATTTTAATATCGCCAGTAACCAAGGCAACAGCTCTTACCAATGCTTCCTTGCGATCCATCAACATATTTTGTGTCGGTACAATCTTTAAAACTCCCAGGTTTTCTAAACGTCGTTTGACGCTGCCAGCAGCTCCAACTATGAATACTTGACGACCAGTTTCAATAGTTTCCTGAATAGCATTTTCAATTGCTAGAGCAGAAGTCACACCCATGTGAGGTACTTCACCCAAATCTACAATCAACACTTCATAGTTATTTAAAAGTGTGTGTTGGCGAGAGATAGCTTTGGAAACACCGAAAATCATCGGGCCACTTAAGTGGAATAATAAAATCCGACCCTCAGCGCGATCTAGCAATTCTTTCTCATCATTGTCTAAAAGGATAGCATCATCAGCATCAGTGATAGCTTTAACATCCTTAGACTTAAGTTGAGTCAGGCGATCGATAGTGAGAACATTAGCAACAAATACTCCAATACCAACAGCAGCAATCAGGTCAACAAATACAGTTAGACCGATGACACCGTACATAATCATTGCAGCTTTCCAGGAAACGTCATGAGCACGCTTGAGGAAGCCCCAGTCAATAATCTTAATACCAACTTGCAGAGCGATACCTGCCAAAACTGCCATCGGAATTTGTGCAGTTAAACTACCAGCACCCAAAACTACAATCATTAAAATTACAGCACGGGTAATACCAGATAGAGCAGAGCGCGCACCTGTGTTAATATTTACCACGGTACCCATAGTTGCACCAGCACCAGGAAGACCACCAAATAATCCTGAAGCTAAGTTACCTAAACCTTGGCCAATCAATTCTTTGTCAGAGTTGTGTTGAGTCCGAGTCAAACTGTCAGCAACTACAGAAGTCAAAAGAGCATCAATACAGCCAAGCATAGCTAACACTGTCGCATCAACTACCATTAACTGCAATTGATCTGGAGTAAAGTAAGGCAACTGTAAGCTAGGCAGACCAGTAGGAATTTCACCGATGCGACGAATACCAGCATCTGAGAAAAATAAAACAGAAACTATTGTTCCTACTACCAATGCTAATAGTGGTGGTGGAACAAATTTCTTGACTTTAGCAGGCACCAAAAAGAGGATAGCTACTGTGAGAGCTGCTAAACCTGTTTCGATGGGATTAATATTTGCTAAAAGGTTAGGTATATTCTGAAGAGTTCCAACTACACCACCCTTGGGGCTAGCTTGTCCGAGAAACGGACCAATTTGCAGGATAATTAGGATCAGACCAATGCCTGACATGAAACCAGAAATCACGGTGTAAGGCATCATAGTAATGTATTTACCAAACCGCAATAAACCAAAAGCAATTTGGAGTACTCCAGCCATCATTACTACGGTGAAAGCCATTGCCATACCGTTTTCCGGGTTGGAGACAGTTAAGTGAGCAATCACAGCAGTGGTTACCACCGTCATCGGTCCGGTAGGCTCAGAAATTAGAGTCGGAGTACCACCAAACAGCGCTGCAAACAAACCCACTAATACAGCACCATATAAACCTGCCGCAGGTGCGCCAGCGTCCGCAGCACCGGAGGCTACACCGAAGGCAAGTGCCATAGGAAGGGCGATTACGGCGGCAGTCAAACCACCGAACATATCGCCCTTGACATTTCTGAAATTTATCTTGTTGAAAATTTGCGTAGCAGTAGCCATAAAGATTGATAAGTTTTTCTTTTTTATTTAATTAAGTCAATGGAACCTATATTAACCATTGACTATCGTCTATGTGAAGATTATTATAGAAATCAATGGGGAATGCAATACTTGATAGTTTGTAATTGCTTATACTAGTCTTAAGGTTTTCTTTATTTTCCTTATATATACGCAGGAGGAATAGTCTTTGATTCAGGCAACCTTACATCAGTTGAGAGTGTTTCAGACGGTGGCCAGTCATGGTAGTTTTACTAAAGCTGCTGAAGAGTTATTTATTACTCAACCCACTGTCTCAGCTCAGGTCAAGCAATTGGGCCAGACCGTAGGTATGCCTTTGTTTGAGCAAATTGGTAAACAACTTTACTTAACAGACGTTGGTAGAGAATTATTAATCACTTGTCAGGAAGTATTTGAACAGCTCGATCGCTTTGAGATGATAGTTGCGGACATCAAGGGGACTAAACAAGGACGATTACGTTTGGCGGTAGTCACAACTGCTAAATACTTTGTGCCCAGAATGTTGGGTCATTTTTGCCAACAATATCCAGGGGTAGATATTTCCCTAGAGGTGACAAACCACCAAAATATCACCAGACGAATGTTGGAAAACCAAGACGATCTATATATATTAAGTCAACCTCCTGAATACATCGGCCTCCATAGCGAACCTTTAATGGATAATCCTCTAGTGGTCGTAGCTAACAAACATCACCCATTGGCTGGGGAGACCAAAATTCCGATTAAACGTCTCAATAATGAGGCTTTTATTATGCGAGAACATGGCTCTGGAACTCGCCAAGCTGTGCAGAAACTACTTGCCAAACACAAAGTTGCTGTCAGAGTCCGTTTAGAATTGGGTAGTAATGAGGCGATTAAACAAGCGATCGCTGGTGGGTTAGGAATTTCTGTTTTGTCAAAACATACTCTCTACTGTAAAAGTTCTGAATGGGAACTCACGATCCTAGATGTCCAAGGTTTTCCTATTAAACAACAGTGGTATGTATCCTATCTAGCGGGCAAACAGCTATCGGTAGTAGCTCAAACATTCTTGGAATATCTCCACGAGCATAGTAACAAAATGGAGGTTACTTCAACTTTGGTCGGTAAATAAATTCCTCAATGTAGAACACTTTTTCCACCAGCTCTAAAATTTATCAAGTTAAAATCTTATACTCAGGACTTATATTATGTCCGGTTGAACAGTTATACATAACGAGTCAGTAGGGGTAATTTGCTAGAATGCTCCGCAAATATAAATTACCCGTACAGGAGGGAAGACTAGAAGAAAGTTTTTTTATGGCGCTATTATCCGGACATGATATTACGCCAAATTATCTACTAGAAGTCATGATGTAGGGTGCGTTCAAACGCACCTGAAGAGTAGGAGCGACACAGCTAAAATAGTACCCCCATCTTTTTTGGGCAGTGTTGGGAGAAAGCTTAATACAGCAGTTTCCAACTTGATGAAGTACTTATGGTTATGATTTTAGGAAGTGGGGAGTGTGGGAAGTGTGGGAAGTAGGCGACACTATACCACATTAACCTGCAATCTGCTGTATCAAGTCCGGTTGATTAGTTATTATTTGCTCGCTTCACCCGCAGCAGTTTATGAAAACTGTATTGCTCCTCTACTCCCTACTTCCTGCTCCCCTACGATCTAGATGATGTGTCTATAACCGGACATGATATAAGTGCTGATACTTTTTAAATTTCAAGGGGACCAAAATTGCTACAACTGCTACCAGATACTCCTATTGTTCCATTTACTATTCTCCTAGCAGTCATCTTGACGGTGCCACCAATTTTCGAGCGTCTGAGTCTACCCGGATTAGTGGGTTTATTGGTGGCTGGAGTTATTCTCGGCCCCAGTGGAGTCAATCTCCTCAGTGCCGAAGATCCAATAATGAAGTTATTCACAGATATAGGCAAAATATATTTAATGTTTGTTGCCGGGCTAGAAATTGACCTGGCAGAATTCCGCAAAACTAAAGAACGTTCTCTCGGTTTTGGACTGGCTACATTTGCATTACCGCTTATTGCTGGTATTGTGGTCGGGAGATTATTTGGCTTTGGCTGGAATTCTTCTGTATTAATTGGCTCCCTACTTGCTTCCCATACTTTGTTGGGTTTTCCCATTGTTAACCGTTTGGGGGTAGTTACTAACGAAGCGGTTACAGTTACTATCGGTGCGACCATCTTTACTGATATTGCTGCTTTGTTAGTATTGGCTATATGCGTATCTATTCATGCCGGAGATTTTTCTGTAGCTAGTCTTACTTTACAGTTAGTTACTTTGGCTTTGTATTCAGCTACCGTCTTGTTCGGTTTAGGCTGGGCTGGAAAAGAATATTTTCGGCGGACGGGGGATGAGGAAAGCAATCAATTTTTGTTTGTGCTTTTGGCAGTGTTTCTAGCATCTGTCGGCGCTCAGGCGATCGACGTTGATAAAATTGTTGGTGCATTTCTAGCAGGTTTGGCTGTTAACGATGTAGTAGGTCGCGGACCTGTGAAGGAAAAAATTGAGTTTGTTGGCAGTACCCTATTTATTCCTTTTTTCTTTGTGGGTATGGGTTTATTGTTGAATGTGCCAGCATTTGTTGAAAGTATCACCACTAATTTAGCACTAACTTTGGGAATTGTGGTGGCTCTGGTAACTAGTAAATTTCTAGCAGCAGCGATCGCTAAATTCCTCTATAAATATAGTTGGAATCAGGCTTTTACTATGTGGTCTCTGTCAATACCCCAAGTGGCAGCAACTCTGGCAGCAGCATTAGCTAGTTTCAGTGTGGGGTTGATTTCTGAGTCGGTGTTTAATGGTGTGATTGTTTTAATGTTGGTAACATCTATTTTAGGACCGTTAATGACTACTACATTTGCTAGTAGGTTGCCACTACCGAAAATCAATTTAAAAACTGACAATAGTTTAATTCAACAAGATACTAAACAGGAATATCCTGAAGATGGTTTGCCCCATCCTTTTACTGTTGTGGTTCCAGTATATAATCCGCTAACAACACGATACTTAGTAGAAATGGCAGCACTTTTGGCTCGCCATGAATCAGGATTTATTGTACCATTATCTATTGCCCAAGCTTATGTTCACATGGACGATCGAGAGGTAGATAATGCTATGCAGATAAGTCGGCGTTTGGTGGATCGTGCTGTAGAAATTAGTAAGGAATTTAAGGTTGGAGCAAAACCACAGATTAGAATTGATGATGATATTGCTGAAGGAATTAGTCGCACTGCTAAAGAACTAAATGCCGATTTAATTGTGATGGGATGGAGTGAAATAGGCGGGTTGCGGGCTCGTTTGTTTGGCAATATGATTAATAATGTATTTTGGTCTTGCCATTGTCCGGTTGCTGTGATGCGTTTGTTGGATGAACCAATTAATATTCATTCGATATTGTTGCCTCTGAAACATTTAACACCAGAAACGTCGCGGGAAATTAAGTTTGCTCTGATGTTTGCTGATACAAATCAAGGGGAAGTGATTTTTCTTCATGTCTGCGATCTGAGAATTTCTTCCCAACAAATTTCTGATTTTGAGTCTCAGTTATCTAATGTGATTTCTATCTCTGGATTTGACAATGTAAAAACTTCCATTAGAATGATTCACCATGATGATGTATCCAGAGTTATTGTTCAGGAGTCACACTCTGTTGATTTAGTTATTTTGCGTTCTATTCGATGTCGTACTGCGGGAGGATTATCTGTTGGTAATGTGACTATGCAGGTGATTCAAGATTTGAGTTGTTCAATGCTACTTTTTGGAGACCCTCATTCATAAGTACCTGTGCTTGCATTAATTTAATATTTGTAATTAGGGAAGGGAATCAAAAATAGGTGGTGGTGCATAGTAATGTAAAGGGAGTGTGGGGAGTGTGGGGAGTGTGGGAAGTGTGGGGAGAAATTAAAAAATTAGGCGTTGTTGATTTGAGGTATGAAATTCCACTAGTGGTAAATTTTCAGCCAAAACAACGCGTGCAAATTATACCTATTTAGTCACCGACAAACTCCTTTCTACCTACTGACTCCTGACTCGATCCTCCTGACTCCTATAAAATCATACATTTATTCAGCAACGCCAAAAATTATATCTCTACAATTACGGGTGCAGAACTACAAAAAAATATACTTGTGTGATTTATCCGTAAACCTAAAAAATATTTTTCCCACCTATTTCACCGGAGCATCAAATATACAATTAATTTTGTTTTACTACTTAGAAAATAATCAGGAATTGGGAGTAGAGAATAAAGCGATACGGCTGACACCACGCTCCACGATCGCTCACTTTATTCTGTAAAAAATCAGGTACTTTTTTGTTTGCTACTAAGTAGCAAGGTGTAATTAAATCCCACTATGTCATTGTAACTGGAATATAGTGGAAGGTTTGCGGAGCATTCCAGACCGAAAGGAATCTCAAAGGTTGAGCTTGATTTACATTTGGTTAAATAGTTAGGTTTATTTCCACTTACCCACTTACCCACTTACTAGTGGTCTGTCAAGATAAAAATGACGGGTACTTAATTTATATAAATCAAATATTTTCGGCTATTTCAATCCGACAAAATTGCTTTGACAGACCACTAGAGCGCTCGCTTTGTTTCTTATATGATATTTATTGAATTAATGATTAAAAAAGCTCTTATATCAAATCCGGGGGAATTGGACATAAAAAAAATTCTCGAATCGTCATAACTACGCTCATCTTTGTGATTCTCTCTCCTCGGTGACTCGGTGACTCGGTGACTCGGTGACTCGGTGACTCCTAAAGACTTAACCAATCTATAACTGTTTAACCGGATTTGATATTACCTGCATTAGTTTAAAAATGCTATAGCCCTTCCCAATAAGGGTGAGGTAGACTTTAAGTCTTGAGTCAATTTATTCATTCCTTTACTTATCCCATGAAGTTTCAGCAAAAGCTCTTAACTTATGCTCATCAGCGCTTTTACGAGTGTTACAAACGTGGATTTTGTACTAATTAATTTTGGATAGCCAGAATTCCCACCACTAAAAGTAACTGAAGCTGCTAAAGTTTTATTGTTTTATTCGTAATGCTAATGATTAATCCACTCGCAATTAAAATGCCTAAAATACATTTATTACTTTTCATTAGTTTGAATTTTTACTCTTTTTTGATACCTGTAATACCAGGCGTGATAAATGTTAGCGAAAAATACTTACGGTGTTTTCTGTAGGGGCGATTTCGGTCCGAATGCTCCCCTACAGTCAGGATAAATAAAATCTCTCTTTGCGAGTCAAATAAACATTATTTTAATGAAAGCAGTAAAGCGCATGCGCTATATTTGTAATATTCTTTTTTACATCTGGTATATATATACAGCTACTAAAGAAATAAAACAATAGCAAATCAATATCTTCACTGAATCTTTATACTGTTAATTTATGCAAAAACATAAGTTTTGTTAATACTTCAATATTCTAGATAAATTAATAAATTTTTCCATACTTATACTAAAAAAAATCAACAGAACTACCTATATGAAACACTATTTTCGATTTAAGATTTAATATTTAGATTGTCAAAAATGACGATTTTACTAACAAAATAATATTGATTTTTTTTAAGCATCTAATAACTAACAACTGTATAACAACGGAGATACGTTAGACAAATAAGTATAACTTATAGCATATCTCCAGAGATACGAGATGTTTGTCTTTACATAATCTTTAAAAACTTATCCACTACTCTACATTTTCCTTCTATCTTGTAAAATAAGCGGTTACAGTTATTATCGGTGCTATCATCTTTAAATGATATTGCTGCGTTAGTGCAGGGGATATGCGTATCAATATTTACATAACTATTGCTTGAAACTTACACAAAATTCGGGCGTTATGTGCTGGCTGTGCTGTAATATGCAGTGCAAGACACGCTATAGGTAGAGTTGCATAAGTCCTGTTGATAAAATTCAATTTCTCAGTTGACTTTACTATGTCTAAGTTCTACACTATAGCGGTTATATTATGAATGAGATACAGTATTTTTGCTTTCTTGAGCTGTTACCTGTTGCCTAGAATCTAAAACTTGTGTACTTTATCTATTTAAGAAATGCTATATAACTAAATTATCATTGTTTTAATTGCACTAATTCCACTAATTTCAGGACAATTTCATCAGAAAAGTTCTATTATCTTATATTTTCAGGGAGGCAGATAGTCTATGAAACCTACAGGAAAAAAAAATATCATTACTAATACTTATTACCAAAATATCTCTAGAGCAGAAGAAGAAATTTATAATCACTTTTTGGAACTAGTTTTAACTGAATCAATTGAGCAATTGATTGAGAGATTTCAGATACTATTTATTCGATGTTCTCCATACCAAACGCCAGAAATCTCTAAAGCACTGGAGAGAATTATACAACTCCCTGAATCTGAAGCAAAATTTAACTGTATTCTTAATCGTTGCTGTCATATTTTAATTAACCGTCAGCAACTATCTCAAGACAAAAAAAACGTTTTAGAAAAATTGATTAAATTATTTGATTCAACAACCTCTAAATCTGACTCTTCATATTATGTCTCTCGCGAAACAAAAAAAATGCTAGAACTTGTAAAAGGTTTTACTCAGAGTCAACAATATTTGAGCATAAAACGTATGGCAGAAGTGATAAAATCATCATCTGAAAGTAATGGTAACAGTAGCTTAGATCAACCTGTTAAAATTCTGATACCTCGTTATCCTTATTTATATAAACATTTATTGGTAAGCCCAAATAGTAATAATGAAGATCGAAAAATAATCAGAAAGCTACAAATACAAAAACAGCAAAAATTTGAACTTAATTTATCTCACTATGTCACTCATCAAGCCAGACTACAACTTAGTCAACTTAAAAAATCTGCATCTTTTCAAAAATTACAATATATCAAAAATCCTACTTTATTATCTAATGACGAGCTATTATTATCTATTAAACAATTTGTTGGGAAAGTAGAAGGTAGTGAGACTTATAGAGATTATGCTAAACGCTTTTTAGCCTATACCAAAATACCTCAACCATATCACCATTTTAAAGATGGCTTTTATGAATACCTAAGTACATCTTTTGATGTGGAGTCTCAGTACATTCGAGTTCAGTTTAAGGATAAACTTTATAAGTATTTACAAAATATTATGGCTGATAGTGATGAGCAGCTCTTAAATGATTTTTTAATGAGGAAGACCTGCAACAAAATGTTAAGTTTTTTAGTTGTGCGTAATCAAAAGCAATTAGAGCATTTTTTATTTGTTAATCTGATTGGTAATTTAGGACCTATACTAACAACGGCACTACTACTAAAAATATTATTAATTTGTCACCAAGTCACACCAGACTTAGAGAAACGATTTGCAATATTGTTTAATCATTATGAATCTTCTACACAAGAAGAAGTTCAATGGTTAGTCAAAGCATTGGAGAATATGCAAATAGCCCTAAGTACAAATTTTGGTAGAATTGACCTTTCTTTTTTTCATTCGTTAAATTAAATATATAAATTTTATTTTAGTTGTAATATTTTGTGGAAGAAAATTGTAATATTTCAATCCGTTTAATGAATATGATTAATTAATCATAAGACAAACTTTCTCCTCCCTATTATTCTTTCTATCCTATTTCTTTCTTACTATTAAGGAAAATTATTATAGCTCTTCCCAAGAAGCATGAGGTACACTTTAAGTCTTGAGTTAATTTACTTATTACTTTTGCTGTACCTCAGTAGACTGAGAAACGGTATATACCAATTTGATATTCGATAAAATAAAGTAGAGGCAAGAAATAAAGTAGGGGCAAGATTCTCTGCCTAAATCAAGGCTCACTTTTGTCATCTTGAAATTAAAATAGCTGCGGTCTAGACAAAAAATTTAATGAGACTCGATCTAACATCAATAGTTAGATCGAGTCTCATTAAACAACTGTAATAAACAATCTTTCCCCAACCTCGTAGGGACGTTGCATGCAACGTCCCTACATTGCGGTTAATTAATGTTACTTGATATTAGATCTAGTCTGGTTGATTAATTATTATTTAGTCTGTCACCCATAGAAGTTGCTGAAAACTTTCTTTCTTATTGCCCTCCTACTAGACTTCTACTAACAACCTAAAATTTTTTAGCCAACTGTTTTTCAAATGGTATTTGAAGCTACCAGCTACCACTTAAAACCTAAAACCTATTTAGCGAATAATTAAGGTTTAAAGCCTGTCTTTGGCTGCGCCACTGGCTGTCGCCTTACAAGAAGAAAAAGCGAGAGAAATCAAAAAAATCCTTTTAGTCAATTCTCTTCTTTTAACAATAAGTAAATAATTGTTAATTGTTGAACTATAGTAATCTTTTTTTCTAATGATATTATTAGATCAATATTAAAAACCCAGTTTATCTATGAAACTGGGCTTTTGGTAGTTAAGCTTGACTTTAATATAGCTGCTAACTATGAGGAAATAGAAGTTTTTCCTAGTAGGAAAAAAGTTAAATATAGATGGTTTTCAGTTTCAGATTAAACAAAACTAGGATAGAATCTCTGAAATTATAACAATCAGGAATCAGATGTGAGAAACTGATCGAGAAGTTAGTGGATATTTAGATAGAATAACTATAGGAATTAATTTGGCGGTTGTGATATATTTAGGTATACTTATTGGCCAATTCTACCTACAACCTACTACTAAGTAGCCAGGCGTAATTAAATGTCGCTATGTCCGAAGCGACTGGAACGGAGTGGAAGGTTTGCTCCGCATTGCGCTAGGGAAGCAATTCCCTTGGGTTTTAACTGGTTTACATTTTGTTATATAGTAAGGTTTATTCGTGCCTACCTACTTAGTACCAAAAACTAACGACTTAAATAAAATTGCTATAGCAATATGAAATGATTTGTGAAAAAAATAGGCTACTTTAAGGCAGAAGACAGAAGCGGTGCGACCCCGCGTCGGCGTTAGCGTTAGCTCCTCTGTAAGAGGCTAGACGCAAGGGAATGCGCACCAAGAGAAGCATAAGGGCAGGGAGAAGGAGGAAGTTCTGAAGAACTCCAGGAATGTTACAAATGATTTAGGATTGCTATATATATGATGATATTTCAGCAGTAGTTTGTAATATCCTCTCCACAGACATCTGCTAGAAAAGTTAAAGCCCGAAAACGTAAGCCAATCAGTTGGTCGTATAGAGGATTAAGTTTACACATTGGAGGAATGTGAAACAGTAGATGTCCGAATAATTTTACATCTCTTTCAAAAGGGCATTGAGCAGGAATTAATTGACACAACCAATGTGCCATTCTTGGATTGTGTATTTCAATACTATCTAGAGATTCACGAATAGGTTGCAGTACGTTATTTAAGTAATTATCATACCCTTGAGCGACTTGGTTTGAAATACTTGTAATGGAGTCCATAATTGAATAATCCTATATATAAATCTAGTAAATCTAGCTCTGTCAATATGTTTTTAGTCTAACTTTATGTCAGGCGATCGCACAGTCATTTTGGCCAGATTTACTAAACTTTCACAATTACTTTAATTTTTAGTCGCTATTGTGAAGATTTGGTGAATTATGTTTATCTACGGTAATAATTCCTTGCTTTTCTAATGAAAATTTGTTAATTCATCGGAATAATACTCAGCAGGATTTTGATTAAAAAATAGTTATGAAAAACTTAAAAAATAGTTAATTATTATTTAGCATACTTAAGTCTAACTAAATTATCTCTTTAGTATTAGACCATCAGTAAATATATCGATCCAGGTCACAATCTTGGGGATTAATTTATCAGTAAATTCTTGGAATTAACTTTTTCACCCGTTGTTGATAATCTGAATAATCTGGATATTTTTCACTTAACCAAAATTCTTCCCGTCTTGCCTTTAGGTTGAGAAAGAGAAATATAACTACAACAGCTACTAAATGAGACAAACTAATTTGAAAAATACTCCAACCAAATGTTAGAAATATCAAACCACTATACAAAGGATGTCTGACAATACTATAAACTCCAGTTTGCACAAGCTTTCCATCTTCTTTTGGATATGGTAAAGGTGTCAAATTTTTGCCTAAATCCAATAATCCTTTGACGATAAAAATTAATCCTATAATATTAAAAAGTGCTGCGCTCCCCCAAAAAAGATATATTACTTTTGTCAATTCTAAATTAGTTCCAGGTGCGGGATATGTAGGCAAAAAAATAAATCCAATCAACAATAAACCTTGAATTAATACCAGATATTCACCGCGATTGCCACTACGCCATCCATCCCTGGTAAAACCCCAATTTGTGAGTCTTTTTATCATAATTTTTCCTGACTTTTTTTAACGTCTCCAATAAGGTCGCCCTTTCCAGAAAGATCCTATAGCTAGACCTATTAATGAAGGTTGAGATGCACTAACTAATAAAGCTGGTAAAGGCAATAAAGACTTTAATAATAATCCGATAAATAAACATAAAACCAGTGCCCAAAGACTAGAATTATTCAGCAACCACTGCTTCTGCCACCATTCTAACAAATAAACTGCTGATGCTCCCATACCTACTGCTACAGCTATGGGTATGACAATTCCAAAAATTGGAGATAAAAACAGCATATTCAAAGGTTCGCGGATGACGGAAAAATAGGTGTAGCTTAAAACTAATAATACTTCTACTACCACAACTGTTAAGGTGGCAATTAAACTTACTAAAAGTAGTTCTTGCCAGGGTAATTGTTTTAAGCGTTGCCAAAGATTATTCATAATTTTTTAACTCTTGATTATAAACAATATTAGATTAAATCTAAACTAAATATCCTTGGATATATTCTAACACTTGTTTTAATCCTACTTTGGTCTTCAAGTTAGTAAAAACAAAAGGTCGATCGCCTCGCATTCTTCTAGCATCCCTTTCCATAATCTTCAGGTTAGATTAAATCTAAACTAAATATCGTTGGATATATTCTAACACTTGTTTTAATCCTGCTTTGGTCTTCAAGTTAGTAAAAACAAAAGGTCGATCGCCTCGCATTCTTCTAGCATCCCTTTCCATAATCTTCAGGTTTGCTCCCACATACGGTGCTAGGTCAATCTTATTAATTACGAGTAGGTCAGATTTTGTAATGCCAGGCCCCCCTTTTCTGGGAATTTTATCACCTGCAGCGACATCAATTACATAAATTGTCAAATCAACTAACTCAGGGCTAAAAGTAGCTGCTAGGTTATCTCCGCCACTTTCCACAAAGATTAAATCTAAATCGGTAAATTTATGTTCTAATTTTTCAATAGCAATGAGGTTAATAGAAGCATCTTCTCGAATAGCAGTATGAGGACAACCTCCTGTTTCTACTCCTACTATCCGGGAAGTATCTAATGCTTTACTTCGTACTAAAAACTGGGCATCTTCTTGGGTGTAAATATCATTGGTAACAACTGCAATGTTATATTGCTGTCGCATTGATTTACATAAGGCATCAATTAAAGCTGTTTTACCTGAGCCAACAGGGCCAGCAATTCCAATCCGAAAAACACTCATAATTTGAAGAAGGTGTTAGGTTTTAGTTTGTAGGTGTGATACCAATTTTGGAGAAAAGTAGAGGTGTCTTTTCCCTACTGTGAATGCTTAAATTTTCTTTATAACTTATTATCAAATCTTATATAGCGTTTCTCACCCTTTATAAGGTACAGTTATCTTTTTTCTTCCTATTCCCGGTTGCCTGTTGCCTAAAACCTAAAATTTTGTACCTCACGCTTTTTGAGAATTGCTATATATAGCAATCCTATTTCAGTCATAAATTTTTGGTGGTGGTAGGTGGTAGGTGGTAGGTGTTAGGTGGTAGGTGGTAGGTAGAAGACAAAATAGATACATCTAAATTTTTCACAAATCATTTAGGATTGCTATATTAGGGAATTGAAAAATTGTCAGAATGATTAACAAACTTACTTTTTTTCTGCAATTATCCCAGACTAATTTTTGGCAGTATCATTCCTTTAAGAAGTCAGAAATCAGAAGTGTGTTTGCTCCGCATTCCGCACCGAAAGTCAGAAGTTAAAATTAGTGGGAGATGGTTACTCACCACTAATTTTCAACCGCTAAAATGAAATTTAATGAAATTTATAGCGGGGGTCTTAAACCCTATTTATCCGTCTAGAAATCAGGGCTATTTCATTCTAAACTGTGCCATGTTATGTATTTACGAAAATAGGTTATTTCGAGCTCTAGACAATTTATCTTTCGCTATCTTAAAGTAAGTAAATTCATTGCTAAAATCTAGAATGAAATGACCCTGGTCTATAAATAGAGATTTTATTACTGAAAATTATAACGCGAAAAAACTTCTGACTTGTGAGTTCCTATTTCTGACTTTCCGTGCCTCCTGGGTCGGAGCTACGCTAATGTCATGCTGCACAAACGAGCGCAGCGATAATGTGCAACCCCCTGTAAATTATGTAAGTAATAAAATTATCATTCCTGAGCAATTTAAAAAATTAGCTCCTAAATAATCTAGTATACTGGGTTTCGTGAGCCATACTTGCTAAAGATAATCCCCAACTACAACTATTAAGTTCATCATCTTTTAATTGTATAACCTCTTTTGAGGTAGATATTATTTGGTTTTGTACTCCTAATAGTAACTTTTGTCCGATTGTTTGACCTAGGGGAATTAATTTAACCCCAGCATTAACTAAATTAGTCGCCCAACTGTGTAAATACCCTAAAATAGCAGCTTCCGATTCGATTTGCCAGTGGGAGGCAATGATGCCAAAAGCGATCGCTAAGTTACAAAAATCTGGCTCTGTTTTTAGCTGCTCTTGGATAAAACTAACAATCTGTATTTGTAAATCTAGCTCCATATTTATATTTATAAACAAACGAATCAAAGTGCGACCCATTTGTAAACTTTGTAGACGCAATTCCTCAGTTTCTTTAGCTGCAGTTGCCCAATTATTCCAATTACTTAAAGCTTCTAAATTCCCCAAACTATTTGCTCGGTAAGCTCTAATCATCAGTGCTGTTTCTAAACGAATCGCCCCAAAATTTAGGCAATTTTCCAGCCAAATTTTTAATGTTTCATAATCATAAATTTTACCTCTGGCTACCAAGATTTCTAAACCTTCAGAATAACTATATGCTCCCACAGGTAATGTAGGGCTTGCTAACTGTAAAAGACATAAAAGTTGGTTTGCACCGAGGTTTTTCTCATTCATAGTTAAGCAATTAAATTAGTTGGTTATTCGCAACTTAATGACTATGACCATAAGCTCCCATTTCTGGTTGAAATGGTGAGACTTCTTCTATAATTTCCAGCCCTAATTGTTCTAGCATACCTTGTAATACTGGGTCTGGAGATAATTTTAAATTAGTAGGAGTAATTTCTATCGGTACATGGCGATTACCTAGATGATATGCAGCTCTAAGTAAGTCTAAAGAAGTTCTCCCAATTACTTTAATAGTGGGTTCTGGTTTAGCTATAATTCGTACTATAAATTCACCTGTATCATTTGTCAGTAAATCGCAATCGCGCAGTACAGTACCTCTTGGCAAACGCAGATGTAAGATTTCTCCGGTCTCTGTATCAAAACGATAACGAGTCCGGGTGCGTTGTGCTGCTGTTAGAGGTAAAGTTAGATAAACTGCTACATTTTGGTCAGCAGGTAAACGCTTGGTTAAAATTACCATTGCCAATAACAAACAGCTTTATTGACCACCAGTTGATTGAGCTTCTTGAATACGGATTAATTCAGCTTGAATTTTTTCTTTGAGAGCTGGATCTGTTTTTTGGGTCATTGTAATTTCATTAAACTTAGCAACCGTTAAATCATTACTTTCAATAAATTTCTTAGCTTGGTCGCAATAATTCACCGCAATTACCTGAATATTTTGTGGTAGATTATTAACACTGCTTTTTTGGTTGCAAATAATTGGAGGAACAGCTCCACCAGGAGTTTGTTTTTGATATTCATTTTGAATTTCTGTATAGACTCCTACTCTCAACTTCTCAATTTGTAATACTACAGCAGCATAATTACTTATCTCTTCATTTGTAAACTGTTCTTGACCATAAGCTGCTCTATCAAAGACAGGTGTCAGTGATTGGTCAGAGAATCTAGGTATTACGCCCACCATTAAACCAAATGTAGAAAGAGTTGCTACTAATAAAGAGCGGGATATAAGTCTATAGGGATGCAGGGGAATAGTCCGAGATAAAATTTTCATGGTCATGGCTGTGATAATGAGCAAAAGATTAAACTATCTAATCACCTTGAATTATTTTAGTTTGAGAAAGTTCCTGCTTAATTGTAAGAGTATCGAATTCAACTAGACCAAATTAAAGTTATTACTGATACAGCGTATTGCTTTTATCTTTATTGAAGCACTTCTAATTGATAGGAGCTATTTACTTAATAATATCAGCAAATTCTCTAGATTGTATTTTTCCAATTCTAGATTGTGGCCTACAATTATATCGAATTCAACTAGACCAAATTAAAGTTATTACTGATACAGCATATTACTTTTATCTCTATTGAGGCAGTTCTAATTTACAGGAGCTATTTATTTAATAATATCAGCAAATTCTCTAGATTGTATTTTTCCAATTCTAGATTGTGGCCTACAATTATTTGGTAATATATTTTACAAGTCCTGATTCTAAATACTGAAAACCGATAAATTCTATGAGTCAAAGAGTTAAAGGTGCGATCGCTGCGGGCCATCAGAAAACTGCTGAAGCAGGGATGGAAATATTACGAGTAGGAGGAAATGCTTTTGATGCTGCTATTGCATCTATGCTAGCATCTTTTGTCACTGAAACCCCACTGACTTCTGTCGCTGGAGGTGGTTTTTTTTTAGCTCATACTGAAGCTAATCGTAATATCTTATATGATTTTTTCACACAAACACCTTTACAAAAAAAATCCCGACAAAATATTAATTTTTATCCAGTTAACATAGACTTTGGTGGTGCTGTGCAGCAATTTCATATAGGTCTAGGCTCTATGGCAGTTCCTGGTAATCTTGCTGGAGTTTTTTATATTCATAATCAACTAGGAAGACTGCCATTTAATGTAGTAGCTGAACCAGCAATTAACTATGCAAAAACTGGTGTAAAAATTACAGATTTTCAATATTACCTTTTAAATTTATTAAAACCAATTTTACTAACTACAGAAGCAGGCAAAAATATTTATGCACCTAATGGTAAACTACTTCAAATAGGTGAAACTTTAGTCATGCCAGATTTAGCTGAGACTTTATCTTATTTAGCAAGTACAGGACCAGAAGAATTTTACGAGGGAGAGATTGCTAAAAAATTAGTAAAAGATTGTCAAGAACAGGGAGGTTATATAAGTTTAACCGACTTAAAAAAGTATCAAGTTATAGAAAGAAAACCACTAAAGATCAATTATCGAGGTAATACTTTATTAACTAATCCTCCTCCCAGTTCAGGAGGCACTCTAATTGCTTTTGCTCTAGAACTATTATCCCAGATAAATTTAGCAGAATTAGGATTTGGCAGTGCTAATCATTTACAAATATTGGCAGAAATAATGGGTTTAACTAATGGTGCAAGACAAGAAAATTTTGATGCTTATATTTATCAGCCAGATATTATTGAAAAATTTTTAGCTAGTGAAGTTATGGCGAAATATCAAAATTTATTAACTAAAGCGATTGATAAACTGGGTAGTACCACTCATATTAGCGTGGTTGATAATGAAGGTAATGCTGCTAGTGTTACTACTTCTAATGGAGAAGGTTCAGGGTATATAATTCCTGGCACTGGAATTATGGTAAATAATATGCTTGGGGAAGAGGATTTGAATCCTCAAGGATTTCATCAGTGGCCGGAGAATGTACGACTTTCTTCGATGATGGCTCCTACGATTTTGATGAGGGATAATCAAGCAAAAATTGTGCTCGGATCGGGGGGATCGAATCGGATTAGAACTGCTATTTTACAGGTAATTTCTAATATAATTGATTTTAAAATGTCAGTTGAAAAAGCTGTGGATAGTCCTAGAGTACATTGGGAAAATGAACGCTTTGATGTTGAACCAGGATTTGACCGAAATGAGGTGGAAAAAACTAATTTGCCGGGAAATACTCAGTTAAGATTATGGGAATACCAAAATATGTTTTTTGGGGGTGTAAATACTGTAGTTATCACAGACGAAGAAATGATTTATGGTGCAGGCGATCGCCGTCGTAGTGGTGTGAGTATTGCTAAATAACTAGATTTAGTATTTATAGCAATTGTTATATTAGACATCTCCAGAAAAGAGGGAATAGGCAACAGGCAACAGGGAGAAATACAGCAGTTTCCAACTTTATGCAGTACATATATTTATGGTTTTTAGGGAGTGGGGAGGGTGGCGAGTGTGGGAAGTTCTGTACCACATTAACCTGGAATCTGCTGTATCATGTCCAGTTGAATATCAATATTTTCTAGAGACAACCCAGAAGAAGAGAAGAGGTTTTTTAACGACTAATTAAACAGACTTGATACGATTGGAGATATTATATAGCAATCCTAAATGATTTGTGAAAAATTTAGATGTATTTATTTTGTCTTCTACCTACCACCTAATACCTAACACCTACCACCTACCACCACCAAAAATTTATAACTGAAATAGGATTG
>JBARXI010000982.1:0-11006 GCA_049647275.1 Microcoleaceae cyanobacterium | reverse complement strand
GCAATGACCTTAAAATGGAGATTGCCACGGCTAGGATTAACTGTTTTTTTTAGGATTTACTGATTAAAAACCAGCCTTGCTATCGCAAAGCTGCGCTAACGCAATGACATTAGAGGAAATTACATAGATAGTGTTATATTACCAAATTAATGTTAAATCTAGAACAAATCCTGGTAAAACTTTTTCTCCTGATACTGTCTGGGGATTTTCTAATATTTCTACATCCTGAGTTGGTCGATAAATCTCTAATTGTCGTTTTTTTCGATTAATCAACCAGCCTAATTTAGCTCCATTTTCCATATATTCTTTCATCTTGGTACGAGTTTTTTCTAAAGTATCACTAGGTGACATTAATTCTACGACAAAATCCGGACATAAAGGTACAAATTTATCTTGTTCTTCTAATGTTAAATAATCCCATTGTTTTCGACTTACCCAAGAAGCGTCGGGAGATTTATCTGCACCGTTTGGTAGGGTAAAACCTGTATTTGAGTCAAATACTTCTCCTAGATTTTCCTGAGAATTCCAGATGTCTAATTGAGTGATTATTTTGACATTCCGCTTACCTGTATTTCCTCCTGTGGGTGACATAATAATTAATTCTCCTGTGGCACTCCGCTCAAATCTTAAGTCGTCATTTTCTTGACAAAGTTGCCAGAATTGTTCGTCTGTTAAGTCGATTTTTAACTCTAATCTTGGTGGTAAATAAATTGTGGGAGTTTGCATAATTATTTCTATGAAAAAATTGTTGATTAACTGTTTCTAATTCTAGGTTATCATATTATCATGATTCGGGAGATTGCCACGGCTAGAATTGACTGTTTTTTCGAGAGGTTTACTGCTAAAAAAAACAGCCTCGCAATGACATGATTTGCGAGATTGCCACGGCTAGTGCGAGGGGGTGAGAAATAGTTGGGCGATCGCTGGAAAAGTTATAACCCCCAAAGCAATCTCTCAGATGATTATAGTAGGATTTTTCATATTAAATATTAAATCAAAAAATAATCGAGAATTTTTAGGATATTTGTTAATGTGGGTTACGGCGGATAGTTAGTTAGGTGGTTGATTACCGAGGCGATATCCGCCGTAACCCACCCTACATTTACTGGTAAATAAATTGTGGAAGTTTCCATGAGTTATTAATCCTTAATTTGGTGAATTTCCTGTTAATTCAATGGCGCGATGATAAGCTGCAACTGACTCGTCAAGTTGACCTATTTCTTGTAAGGCATCTCCTAATAAATGGTAAACTTCTGCTATATCTATATTGTGTATATTTTCCTCACTTTCAGGAGAACTTTCTTTATTTTGATTAGCCTCTAATTTAATGACTTGCTGATAACAACCAGTCGCTTCTTGCCATTCCTCTGTTTCTGTTAAAGCTTTTCCTAAACCATAATAAGACTCTATAGATTCAGAATTTAATTCTACTGCTTGTCGATAATATTTAATTGCCTCATCCCACTGTTGCTGAGAGCTAAATATTTCTCCTAAACTATAGTGAGCTTCCCACAATTTGGGGTCTAATTTAATGGCTTGATGAAAACAAGTTTTGCCTTGCTCTGTTTTCCCTTCTACTACTAAACCTTTACCCAAAGTACAAAATTCTTGGGGAGTTGCCCAATTGGGATGTTGGATAAGTGCATTGTAGGATAACTCCTCAACTTTTCCTTGCTCTAGCCAAATTTCAACTAAACCTCGATAACTATCTTTTAAATCTGGTGCAAGTTTAATTGCTTTTTGATCAGCTAAAATTGCTTCTTCTTGTTGTTGCTGTTGAAAATATAAATTGCCTAAGCTAACATAAACTTCAGCAAAATTTGGCTTAACTTCTAGGCAGTTTTGATAAGCAGCGATCGCTTCCTCTATATTATTTATTTCTTCCCAAGCTTTGCCCATTATTTGATAAGCTATTGCATCGGGTTTAATTAAAATTATTTCCTGACAGGTAGAGATGGCTTCATAAAATTTACTGTTGACCAAATTTGCTTCAGCTTGTTTAATCAAATCTGCTTGAGAAATTTGAGAAATTTGAGGCAAATTCTGTTTCTCTTTTTTGTCTGTAGATGACTGTAAAACATCTTCGGGATTAATATTTTGAGGTTTACTCCCATTAGTTTCTACCTTAACTGAATTTGCAGAAATTGCCCTGACTTTTTGCTCGTAAATAGCCGCTTCATCTAACTTACCTTGACGTTTCAAAGTGGAAGCTAAATTATGGTAGGCAGCAGGATAGTTTGGGTTTAATTTTATCGCTCGTTGATAACAGGATATGGCTTTAGTTAATTGACCTTGACGAGAGAGGGTATTACCGAGATTTAGATGTTGGTCGGGGGTGATGTTTTGCGGGTCGAGAGTATAAGCTTGATACCAACAGTCTGCTGCTTCTGCTAATTTGCCTACTTGACTCCATGCTTTGGCTAAGTTGCGATATGCTCCGGCAAAGTCTGGTTTGAGAGCGATCGCTTTTTGATAATAAGGTATTGCCCGCTGCCATAACTTTTCTTCTGCATACAAACTGCCGAGGTTTGCATAAACTGTAGCATCTTGGTTATCTAAGGATATGGCTTTCTGGTAATTTTGCTTGGCTTCCTGGCGTTGACTAGCACTGCCCATTTTTTGTTGGATATTGCCCAATATTTTGTAAGCTAGGGCCATATCTGGTTTGACTGCGATGGCTTGCTGACATTCGGCGATGGCCTGTTGATATAATCCCTGTTTATTGTAGGCCGTGGCTCGTTGAATATAAACATCTTGTAGGGCAATTACTTTAGCAGTATTAACTGATTTACTATTTTTATCTACACCTATTTTGTGACTATTTTCTCTTTTTTCTGCGGGGGATAATTTGGGGTTTGGATTTATTTGTGGTGTTGTAAAGTTTGGTTTTTGGAGGAAGGTTTCTTTTGTGATTTCTAATTCCTGAGCGACATTTTTCTGTTTCTGTGTTTTGTGACTATTTTCTCTTTTTTCTGCGGGGGATAATTTCTGAATTTTCTCTATTTCTGGTGCTGCCAAGTTTTGTTCTTTCTGGAAGGTTTTTTTTGTGTTTTCTAATTCCCGATCTATGTTTTTTGGTAACTCTTTTTTCTGCCAATTCCAGTAAGTATTTTTTAAACTTGGCTCTGCCGAATTTGATATTTCATCAAAATTGCTTTCTCCTATTTCTTGTATCTGAAACTCTGGTTTTGCTGGATAGGATAAATTTTCTTGTAAGTGATTATTTACTGCTTGATTTTTCGGCAAATGTATTGATGATTCTCCAGATATTTCTGACAAATCTGTATTCTGATTTAAGCCAGCAACTACTTTACTAACTAATTGCCTTAAAATTCTATTCAGCAATTTTAGACTTGCTTGAAAGATACTTGTATTAGTTGCTGACTGAGACTGAAGTTTTGGCTGATTTTCCTGGGAATTATTAGTTGTTAAATTGTGGAGTTCATCTGTTTTTACAGGCTGTAGGTTGGAGTGTCTGAAATTTTGGTAATTATTTATCTGGGTTGCTGTTTCTAAATGGCAGGGTTGAGAAGCTGTTAAATTGTATAATTCATCTGTTTTTAGAGGCTGTAGGTTGGAGTGTCTGAAATTTTGGTAATTATTTATGTGGGTTGCTGCTTCTAAATAGGAGGATTGAGAATTGGAGTTAAGTTGTATAGCTTCTCCTAAGTTTTGATATGCTGCTGTTAAGTTTGGGTTGATTTTTATGGCGTTACAGTAACTTGATATTGCCCGCTCTACCAAATTCATTTGTAGCAATGTATTTCCCAAAATCAGATGTTCTTCTGCTGTTGCGGTTTCTGGTTCTAGAGAATAAGCTTTTTCCCAATATTCAGCAGCTTCTGTCTGTCGATCTATATGAGTTAATGCTGTTGCTAAATGGCGGTAAATATCTGCGGAATTTGGTTGAATCTTCTCAGCTTTTTGATAACATTTAATTGCTTCTTGCCACTGTTGCTGCTGTCCGTACAAGCTACCCAAGTTTTTATATATTTCTGAATTATTGGGAGCCAGAGATAGAGCTTTTTTGTACCACTGCCAAGCTTCTGCTGCTTGCCCTTGGTTTTGTAAAATTTGAGCTAATCTATTATAAGCTTCTACGGCATCTTGTGTCAGAGAAATATTTTGATGATGATGATTTTTATTGATTAACTGCTGTTTAGTTGTTTGGCTAATGTTTTTTTCTAATAATTCGACTTTTTGTTTAGCTTCTATTTGATGCTTTGCGAGTATTGAAACTTCTTGAGCGGAGATTTTTTTATTTTCTGAGATATTCAGAGATTTTTCGACTAAATTATGATTAATATTTTTGGGAAGGTTTGTTACTTCCAGTTGAATAGCTTTTTGATAACAAGTATTTGCCTCTTCAAAATCCCCTTTTTTGGATAATACTGCTGCAAGATTTTGATAGGCTACGACAGAGTTAGGATTTAACTTCACGGCATTACGATAACAAGATATGGCTTCTGTCAATTTCTCTTGTTGTAAGAAAGTATTGCCGAAATTTATATGTTCAATTTCGGTAATTTTTGTGGGTTCTAATGAGTAGGCTTGATACTGAGAATTTGCTGCTTCTGCTGGCTTACCCACTTTCTGATATGCCTTAGCTAAGTTACGGTGGGCAGGAATTAAATCTGGTTTGATACTAACAGCTTTTTCATAATAGTTAATTGCTTCTTGCCACTGTTGTTTTTTTGCATAAAGAGTACCTATATTTACATAAGCTTCGGCAAAATTTGGCTGAATATTAATAGCCCGCGAATACCATTCAAAAGCTATGACATCTTGACCCTGAGCTTGCACAATTCTACCCATGGTTTTGCAGGCTTCGGCAAAATCTGGTTGATTTTTTAAGGCTTGTTCACAGGCTGTTTTGGCTGATTCAAATTTCTTTTGTTCCAAATAAGATAGGGCTTTTTGGTGGAAATTAGCAGCCACTTCTACTGGATTGACTTTGGATGGCATTTTACTACTTACTGCAGTTCTGTTTATACGATCTTCCTTCTCTTTCTGAGGAAAGTCTAGAGCCTTAACTTTTGGTTTAGAGAATTTTTTCCTAAAAAGAAGAATTTCTTGGGATGTCTCTTCCCCACTATAAAAGTTTAGTTTTGGCTGAAAATCTATTTTCATTATACTTGTCTGTGCCAGTATTTTTTCTAGGGAATTAAGATTAATCAGAATATCTTCGGTCAGAGGATTAGGATACATTAATTGTCGGATAGGATAGTAGGAAAATTCTTCTCCTGTTAGGTAGTAGTGCTTTAATCCGAGTTGTTGGCTGATGACCCAGTAATAATGTCTAATATAATTAGGAGATACTAATTCTATAACGGTACTTCCTGGAGTGCAAAAGATAATATTTGTTAACCCACTACCATGAGGAGAAACGATTAATTTTGCATTGGCAAATAATCCTATTTGTTCTCCAACTGAAAGATTTTCTAGTTCGACTGTGACAAAGCCGTACTTGCTTAATAATTTAACTACTTCTGCTTCATTAATAACTTTTCTATGTTTAGCTTTATTCCTGCTAATATAAATTTTCTCAGGATACTGATTTATATCCTGAAACAAGGGAGATATTGATTTATTTAAAAATGCTTTGCGGTAAAATTCTAAACCCCACTGAGGTAGCCACCCTAAATAACCAGAGAAAGAAGGAACTATTAATGTTTGAGCTTGAATATAAGGATGCCGATCGCTTTCTATTATTTTATCTTCTGGTATGCCTAAAATCCGGAGAGTTTCTTGTTGAAATTTTTGTTGAGTGCTGTTAATTAAAAACCAATCTATTTGCTCAAAATTTATGCCATTGCGTCGTAATATTTCGATCCGGGGCAATATGTCTACCATCCAATGAAAATAGACGTTTGCTGATAACCCTGATAAAACTGCAACTGTACCGTTTATTTGTTCTAAAGGTGGTAATTCTTCAGTAGTAAAAATTCGATGGTTGTCTATATCGGATTTTTTACATCCTGGCAACTGACCGGGATATTCGCGGGAGACTTCGGCTAATAATTGATTATTTTCATTAATAATGGCAATAGCATTACAAATCATCCAATCATTTTTCTGAGGCACTATCCATGCTCTACCTTTTGGTAGTTTTGTCACAAATATTGGTGTTTCTTCAAGCTCGATAGCTGAATTTTTTGTAGATATTTTTGTAGATATTTGAGCCAGATGTGCTGCTGGTATTTCTGGGGAGGAAAAAGTATGGATACCATTTCCGATATGAATTGGTTGAAGCTGTTTAAATATTTTCTTGAGACAAGGTTCGCAGTTTAAACCTTTACATTTAATTTCATTTAAATTTGGTGGGGAAGTAGAAGGTTTTTTGCTATTGAAAAAAACTGCTTTTGAGTTATTTTCGTCTAATACTTCAATTTTTTTATGGTGTCTATAATTGCTGATGCTTTCTAAAGACAAAGTTGCTTGTGTAGGTATCCCGATACTTTTTTTAATTCTGCCTCTCTTGGTGCGCATTCCCTCTCTTGCTCGGCGTTCCCTAGCACCGTAATCTGCCTTTTGCTTTTTGTCTTTTTTAATCTGTTTTTCTAGAACGTTTTCTAACTCTTGGGTAATGGAGTAGTTATCGGGTTGAACTGCTAACCCCATCCGGTAAATTATAATAGCTGTATTGAAGCGCTTTTGTTTGGCTAAACTTTTCCCTAATTTTAAGTATAGTTCGCCATTTAATGATTGAAGTTCTAATGCTTTTTTGTAATAAATCTCTGCTTGGGAATAGTCACCATATTCAAAGGAGACATTACCTAAAGATAAGTAAGTTACAGTTAGGTTGTTTTTAACTGCTGCTAAAGCTGGTTTATTCTTTGGGATAAAACTTTTAAGGGAGCCGATAAATTTAAGACAAGCTAGTTTAGCTTTTTCTAGTTTGTCTGATTCTGTGAATGAATCTGCTCTTTTGCAAAAACTTTCGACAAAAGGATTATTACTAATAATCTTCTGTAAATAGGGTATTGCTGCTTCTAATTTCCCTAATTCTAAAAAAGAAAATGCACAGTCACTGTAAACATAAATATTTTCTGGTCGTTGTTGTATTACTTCCAGAAAATGAGTAATTGCTTCAGAGTGTAAACCTTGTTTTTGAAAAGCTTTTCCCAGGTTATGGCGAGCTACTATTAAATTAGGTCGTACTGCTAAAGCTTGACGATAATTTAAAATTGCTGATTCTACTTTTCCTGCTTCTAAAAATGCTAGACCTAAATTATTGTAGAGAGTTGCATCATCTGGTTTTAAGGCAATAGCTCGTTGAAAAATTTCTACCGCTTCATTCAATCTATTTTCATTGACTAAAATACTGCCCCAGTTACTATAAGCTTGAACTTGAATTGAAATATTTTTAGCATTAACTTGGCATAAACTAATGACTTTTTGATAACTAGAAATAGCTGAATTTAATAAACCTTGCTGTTGCAGAATAACCCCAATATTATAATGAGCTTCGATATGGTCTGGCTTGAGAGCGATCGCTTGAGAATAATGAGTATAAGCTGTTGGTAAATCTCCCTGATGATGAAGAGCTATTCCTAAGTTATACTGAACAAAGTGGAGATTTGGTACTAAAATTAATGCTTCCTGGTATAACGATATAGCAGCTTCTAGTTTTCCCTGTTTTTGGTATAACAATCCTCTAGATGCTTTTTCTTCAGCTAATGTTAATATTTGTGGGGATTTGCTGGTCATATTTATAGAGGGTAGTGAATAATAATAAGTTTTGAACTTTGAATGTTATACCAAATTCAAAACAGATAATTAAATCGTGTCCGCTTAATTAGCGATAAAAAACTTTCTCCTCCCTATCCTCCTCTATCTTCTTTCTTCCCCCAAATGAGCTATTGCCTATTGCCATTTATTTATAAGTATTCAACCGGACACAATATTACAGTAGAATAATTATAAAACTGTTGATAGATGTGCTCAGACAATAGGAAACAAATACAGAAATAGCTGTTTATCTCACCGGAATCGCCATTCAATAAAAATCATAGCCCAAATCAGCAACGCCTAATTATTAATTATTAGATATCTCCAATAATAAAAAATCAAATCAATTATCGCCCATAAATCATCAATTATTTACCCCTACTCCGTACGGACGTTGCATGCAACGTCCGTACTACTCCCTCTTTTCTGGAGATATCTATTAATTGTTGAAGAGTAACTCCCTTAAATAGTTTCAAAATCATCAGGGCCAATATCTAAATTGTTATCTAATTGGATGATTGGTGTAACATTGCCTTCTCCGTCAATGTAATACATTAAACCTTGGGCTGAGTCATAGATTAAGTTGGCATTTCCAGCAGTAGCAGGATTATTAGGATCGAAATTAGCAACAGTGGTGAATTCGTCAGGATTGAAATTACCAGGCCCGCCTAATTGATCGAAGCTATTAGCATCAAACTGTATTTGGTCTTCCCCAGGAGTAAAGTCAGTGAGGGTATCCACTCCAGAGTCTCCAGGAACAAAATTGTTGAGGGTATCTAAGCCAAATAGCTGATTTTCATCTGCAATTGATGTCTCTGACTCGAAAAACTCAAAGCGGAAAATATCAGCTCCTCTACCACCTGCTAGAAGGTCGTCGCCTGCTCCACCATCAATTAAATCATCATCCTTACCGCCAAATATCGTATCCTCACCGGCTCCACCCAGAAGCGTATCATTACCTCGATCGCCACTTATCCAATCATCATCTGCACCCCCATCAACTGAGTCATTCCCTTTCCCTGCATAGACAGTATCCCTCCCCGCGTCACCAGTAATAGTATCTTCTCCCCGATTACCCTCTAGTCGATCATCTCCGTCTCCTCCACTCAAAGAATCATTACAGTCACCTCCTCTAACTGTATCATTACCACTACCTCCTAAAACCGTATCATGACCCTCGTCTCCAGAAACTAAGTCATCTCCTTCCTCACCTGCCACTAAGTCGCTTTCTTTACCACCGTAAACAGTATCGTTGCCAGCTCCACCTCTGACATTATCAAAGCCACGATCGCCTCTAACAAAATCGTCTCCTTCTTCCCCTCTAACTAAGTCATTACCCTTACCACCGTAAACTGTATCGTTACCGGCACCACCTCTAACAGTATCAGAGTCTTGGTTACCGTGGAGTTCGTCATCTCCTTCACCACCATCAACCCAATCTTGACCTTCTCCTCCATAGGCAGTATCGTTACCTTGTCCAGCTAAGACAGTATCGGAGCCTTGGTTACCGTGGAGTTGGTCATCTCCTTCACCACCATCAACCCAATCATCACCTTTTCCTGCATAGACAGTATCTTCACCACCCATACCAAAAACGGTATCTTCACCACTTCTAGCTTCTAGGCGATCGTCTCCATCAAGGGCTTGTATAAAGTTTCTGCCATCTGTGGTCAAGAGCGAGTCGTTACCAGGAGTGCCAATGAAGACTTCTACCGATTCATCGGTGATTTGACTAGGGTCGCTCGGCGGTTGTGGAAGCATTGGCTCGTCGTTAAAATTTTCAACAATCAAGCCCTCTGCGGCATTAGGATCTCCACAATTTGGATCTATAGGAAGAATTAACTGTGACATAGTAGTTTTTTTCTTGACAAGTTAATAAATAAATGTTAATTAATTTAATCAGCAAAATAATTAGTAAAATCAAACGCGTTACACTTGCAGAATATTCCTAAATGTAATGTTCTTAGATACTCTCGATCGTCGCTGGTATTGTAACACGGCACAGCAATATTTGTTACTTCTATCCTAGTGGTTGAGAAAAGAAGAATATAGTTAACAGACCTATATCTAAATTCTTTTTGTTAGAGGCTGATGCTAGATTACTTGCTAGCTAGACGTTATTCTTTTCTGTTTAGTTTCCGAATTAAGATTATTTTGATTAATTTCTATTTTTTGTACAAATCCAACGTTCTTTTTTAGTTAGGGAGTATAAATTTTATCCTGTAGTGATGGTTTTTGTCCCTGGTTTGATGATTGTTGGTTATATTCTTTCTAAATGTTAACAAAAATTTGATAGGTTGAGAAAATCACCTCTGCTTTGGAATTAAGATAATTTGATAATTAATCGCTCAAAGATACTTACTTCTATAGACGATACCCTGATTTAAAACAAAAGCTAAAATTTGACTTTGCAAGCTGCTTTTTGGAATATATAGACTTGCTTTTTTATTTCATTATTCAGGTAAAACTATTTTTTTTATGAATTAGCACGAGGCTTGTTAATTTATACTTATATAGTTTGCCAATTCAGGTTTATTTCTTCAAATGTTACTTGCGGTTGAGGGAAAAATATGATAACCAATACCTATTTTTGAGAGTTAGATCGTAAATTATGATTATTGTTAGTTATAAGTACCTGGACAGAAATATTTACACGCTTGGTTATTACAAGACTTGGATTTTAGCTTTAATGTGTGTGTAATTAATTTTGTCTATCTATTTAGCAGGAAGTATCATCACCTCTATATAGCATTTCCCATACTGATGAGGTACAAAATTTGCTGGTGTTAGGTGGTAGGTGGTAGGTGGTAGGTGAAGTGGTGAAAATTATTTATTTGTTTCTGTGTTTACCAAGGGAATTATAGTACTGATAAGGTCTATAATTCGTTGTTTTTAGGCAGCGGGGGAAGAACATGAAAGCTGTACCTCACCAAGAGCGAGAAACGCTATAGTAGGTTGTAGGAATATTAAGTTTATACTTCGATGCGATCGCCAATTTGGGCAAAAATTCTAATATGAAATAGATTGATTTTTGCTACAGATGATTGATATGGAGATAGAGGTGTGAAGAGTCATAATTAGCAGAATTTTTCGTATTTCATATATTATTTTATTTGGCTCCCCCTTTTTGAAGTAGGGAAATTGAAACGGGATATATACAATAGCAAAGATTTTGGTATTTTATCTTATATCATGTCCGGTTGAATACTTATAAATAAGCACAGAGGAGTCAGGTAGGGGAGCCGTCGGTAGGGCGACCTCGAGGAGTCAGGAGT
>JBARXI010000981.1:0-3460 GCA_049647275.1 Microcoleaceae cyanobacterium | reverse complement strand
CGGAGACTCCTTGTTCAATAAAAAAACTTTCTCCTCTTGTTTCTTTATTTATTTATTTATTCTTTCTTCCCTCCTGACTCCTGACTCGGAGATTCCTTGTTCAATAAAAAAACTTTCTCCTCTTGTTTCTTTATTTATTTATTCTTTCTTCCCTCCTGACTCGGAGACTCCTTGTTCAATAAAAAAACTTTCTCCTCTTGTTTCTTTATTTATTTATTTATTCTTTCTTCCTGACTCCTGACTCCTTGTTCAATTTAAAATGATTCTCCTTTCAAAGGAATTTTAATCATAAATTCTGTGCCTTTCCCAATAGTAGAAAAACATTCTAATTCTCCCCCATGACGTTCTACTACTACCTGATAACTAATTGCTAAACCTAAACCAGTTCCTTTACCCACTGGCTTAGTAGTATAAAAAGGGTCAAATATGCGTTTTTGCACTTCCTCATTCATACCCATACCATTGTCAGCAATCCGAATTATGAGTTGATTTGTGGCTTTTATTTCTGTGGTAATAGTAATTTGAGGTTGGATATTCTGGGACGGCTCGCTCGATTTTATTCTCATTGGTTGTAGTGCATCAATAGCATTACTAATAATATTCATAAATACTTGATTTAATTCTCCTGGATAACACTCTATCTTGGGTAACTTAGCGTAATTTTGTACCACTGTAATTTCTAATTCCTGGGGTTGAGGTCTGAGACTATTTTGAAGAATCATTAAAGTAGAATCTATCCCTTGATGTAAATCTACAAGTTTCTTTTCTGCTTCATCAAGACGAGAAAAATTTCGTAAAGATTCTACAATTTCCCGAATTCTATTAGAGCCGACTTTCATCGAATTTAAAAGTTTTGGTAAATCTTCTGCTAAAAAATTTAACTCCACTTCTTCAATAATATCTGTTACTTCTGGAACGGGTTGAGGATAATATTGCTGATATATTTGAATCACATCTAATAAATTTTGAGCATAATCTTGAGCATAAAGCAGATTGCCATGAATAAAGTTAACTGGGTTATTAATTTCGTGGGCTACTCCTGCTACTAATTGCCCTAAAGATGACATTTTTTCTGTCTGAATAAGTTGGGTTTGAGTGCTTTTAAGTTCTTCTAAGGTTTGAGTTAAATCTTGATTTTTTTGGTTTAACTCTTGGGTGCGCTTTTGAACTTTTTCTTCTAAGGTTTGATTAGTAATTTCTAATTGAGTTTTGGCAATAGTAAGATTTCCGTAGAGTATGGCATTTTCTAGGGAAATTGCTGCTTGGGCGGTAATCATTTCTAATAGTTGTAATCTTTCTGGAGTAAATGCAGCGTTGGTCAAATTGTTTTCTAGGTAGAGAATTCCAATCAGTTTACCTTGTTTGGCAATGGGGGTAGATAATATAGATTTAGGTTGGTCTCGCTTGATATAGGGGTCGTTTGCCCAAGTTGCTTCTGTTGTAGCATCCTCAAATACCAAAAATTCTTGGGTGCGCCAGACGTAGTTAATTAGGGTTTGGGGAATTTCTGGACTTGTTGAGACGGGGGTTAGAGGACGCTGGAAGTTTTGCAGATACTGTTGATTATTTGTAATGGGGGCATTGTTTGGTACATTTGCAATGGCTTCGAGTATTAATTGTTGGTCTTTGAGTAAGATAAGAGCACATTTTTGGGCACCTGCATTTTCCATGACGAGTCGAATTAATGTTGAGAGCAAGTTTTCTAGCTGAATTTCTCCTGACAGAGCTTGGGAAGATTTGAGTATGGTGGTTATATCTAGGAAGTTTTGACTGTTGTTAGAGGTGGTGGAAATGTGGGTTGTGTTGTCGAAGGAGTCGATATTATCTGTAGACCGAAGCAGAATGGGGGCTAAGAGTTGGGGGTAGGTTTGTTCTAGATGTTTTACTTTTGCTATTGCTTCCCAGTTAAGATATTCGTAGTAGGCTTCGATGATGTAGGTTTGGGCGATTTTGGTTTTGCCCCACTCTAGATAAAATTTTCCATACAGTTCGTTTGCTAGAGCTGCTTCTTGGATGTATTGGTTTTCTGTGGCGCGGGCGATCGCTTGTTCGTAAGCTTCGATGGCTGCAAGTTTGTCTCCTAGTATTTTTTGTTTTTCTGCTTCTATTAAATAGTATTTGTGAGAGTAATTCATGGGTGCGTTTTGTGCCCAGAATTTGATTTTTTCTTGATTGATATTTACTTTTTCTAGTATTTGCTCTCTTTGTGCAATTTCTACTTCTGAGTAAAAGGCTAGTTGAGCTAGTGAGCTATAAAAGTAACAGGTTGGAATATATGCCATTGCTGTTACCCCATCAATGTATTCTTCTGCTAAGGTTGCGTAATCTTTTGAGCGCTGAAAATTACCAAATAAATAAGACAGAATTAATTTATGAAAATAGATTTGAAATAAACCGTAGCGGTCATTGATTTGTTGATAGAAAGGAATAAATTTTTGCTCATCATAAGCACTGCCTAATAATAATTCGGCATTTTCCGCTCTTCCTAGTAAATTGAGTATCGCTTGATGACAAATTTCGTTGTAGTAATAATTATTTTTTTGCTTGAGCTGTTTGAGAGAACTGCTGTAATTTGCTATTTCTTGCTCTAGTTTATCTAGGGATATACCTGCCAAGTAAGAGTAACCACAGTAGTGCAGAATACTATAAGCAGCATATTCTAAATCTCCTATTTCCAAACCAACTTGATAAGCTTCTAGCACATGAGGAAAATTTTCTCGAATATGGTTTTTCCAATGTTCTATACAATTGTAAACTATATTAAAAACTTGAGCTTTCTTGTCTTTACTATTAAATTTTTCTAGCAGTTCACAGGCAAGTCTACCCAATTTATAGCCAGTATCGACATTTTGTTCTAAATAACATAAAAGCGAACCGTAGTTTCCACAACTAAGAGCAAAAAATGGAGAAATTCCGAACTGTAAAGACAGATTAATTGTTTCACATATAATCACTGGTAATAACTCTGGTTTACCAACAAATGCGAGAGAGAAAATTGATGATAAGATACGCATTGCTGCTAATTTTTGTGGGTTTTGCATCAATGGTAAATTAATCAATTCCGAGATATTTTTTTCCTTAAAATTGCTTTTGGTTGTTTGTAAGCATTTTTGAATATCTGATTGACTAGGATTTTCAGGAATATTAATGCCAAGCAATGATAAAACCGATAAACCAATAGTTAAAGCTTCTGGAAGTTTACTCAGAGCAATACAAGCTTGTATTTTGACTTCATAAACTTTGACTTTATCCAAGATATTTGCAGCTTTTTCTAAGACAATATCGACCAATATATCCACTTCCTCAAAATCGCCATTCAAGTAGCTAGCTTCTGTAATTTCTTCATAAAGTGCAAGTGTTAGTTGATATTCTGTTTGCCAACTATTTTCTGGGAGTAGATTTATTCCTAGATTAAAATAGGCGATCGCTGTACTATAAGCCGTGGATGATTTGGCTTTTT
>JBARXI010000980.1:0-12572 GCA_049647275.1 Microcoleaceae cyanobacterium | reverse complement strand
TTAGCGCAGCTCCCCTGGAAGGAGCTAGTTGAGGATGGCGGAAATAACTAACCAGTTAAAAAACGTTCAAAAGCTTGTACAATAACCTTTCTTCCCTTCAGCATAGCTGCCTCCAGCATAGCTGCCTTTTTGCACTAGCGTAGCTCCCCCGGAGGGGGCACATGATATAACTGATAACTGAAATGACCGCTATGCTGGGTTATTGCTCCGAAACGCCTTTCAGTCCGAGATTGCCACCGGAAATTCCCTTACCCACAAAATCTGTTAGCACCAGCAAGATGATGAAGAATCCGCTCGGCAAGTTGCTTGCCAACAAAGGGTTTAGGAACTAACTCATCAGCACCACTGGCAAATACTTCATCGCGCATATCTGCATCTGTATGAATACTGAGATACAACACGGGTAATCTAGACCAGCAAGGATAACTCCGAAGCACTTTACATAATTCAATTCCGCTAGAGCAAGGCATTTCGATATCCAGTACCAGTAAATCGGGGTTGACAGCTTGCAGTACATCCCAGAATTGCCGGGGATCGTCAAGGGTAGTGAGTTTGAAGCCCCAAGGTTCCAGTAAATCTGGTAAAACTCGTAATAATTCTACATCGTCGTCTACAATCATTACTTTTTTGCCCCAAGCAGAACGTTCTAGAAGTTGTTGGCAAAAAGAAATTGCTTGAGATGGAAGAAGTGGTTGTTTTAGGTAAAACGCACCTCCATGTCGAGCTACAAGTAGACGGTCTCGAAACCGATCGCGGTCAGCCATAATAATAACTGGGATCGACGGTACCAGTAAGTTGAATTCGGCAATTAGGGATAAACGCTCCTCTGTATCTATGAGGCTAGCTCCCGATCTAGCTAAAGATAGTCTCAGAAGAACGACATTGGGAAGTAGGCGGTCTTGTAACCCTTCTAGCCAAGTTCTAGCTAACTCTGGGGTGGGCACTACCACGATTTGGATTCCTTCAGAAATCGCTTTTTGACTCAACAGCTCGGTAAATTGTATATCGTCGTCAATAACTAATAATAGAGGAGAATGTTTTGTCAGTCGGCGGGATATTTTGTTAGAGGGATTATCTTCTGTCGCCAGTTGTAGACGTAAATCATTTAAAATAGTTTGAAACCGTAATAGTTGTTCTCTTTCTTCCTGAACATTTCTTTGCAAGAGTTGTTCTAGTTTTTTAGCAAGTTGGGAGCCTTCATCAAAACCAAAAATGCCCAATGTTCCCGCCAAATTATGGGCACTTAATCTAGCTTCTTCTCGTTTATTAGAGCTGAGATAGCCGACTTTCCCAGCCTGGAGAGCTTCTTCTAAAGTAGCTAACTGCTGATAAAGCTTGTTTTGATATTTGTCCCAGACTTCACTCAGAGAAGCTAAATGTCGCGCTTTCTTATCATCTTTATTCTCAGATTGGAATGGTAAAAAATTTCCCTCCGATTTATTATCCTGGGGTAGAGGCTTTAAACAATATCCTCGTCCTCTTAATGTTTCGATGGGATCTTCAGGTAAGCCAGCTAGTTTAAATTTTTTTCGCAAGTTTCTCAGATGTGAGCGAACCGTTGCTTCAGAAATATATTCTACCGACGGCCATAGACTTTCGAGAATGTCTTCGATCCCAAAAACCTCTTGGCTATGGCGCATGAATAACTCCAGTAACTGGTATTCTTTAGCCGTTAGCAAGATTAAATGTCCTTGGTAAGTAACTTGACAAGTACAAGGATTGAGTTGTACATCTCCCCAAGTTAACACGGGAAGGGAATTGGAGTTTGAGCCACGTCGCAACAAAGCTCGAATACGAGCGGCTAATTCTTCGACATCAAAAGGCTTGCAGAGATAATCATCGGCTCCAGCATCAAGAGCTCTAATTTTTTCTGAGCTGCTATTGCGTACTGTTAGTAAGAGGATAGGCATATGATAGCCATGGCTGCGGAAACGCTGACACAAACTAAGTCCGTCGAGTTTCGGTAAACACCAATCAAGGATAATCAGATCGTAAGGATAAGTCGAACCATAAATCCATCCTTGTTCTCCATCAGTAACCGCATCAAGTGCATAATTTTTCAGAGTTGTTTGGAGTACATTGATTAAAATTTCTTCATCATCAACAATTAATAGTCTCATATTAAATATAATTAGTCAGTAGTCAGTAGTCAGTAGTCAGTAGGAATAGCTTCAATATCATTTTTTCGGGTCAAATGATTCCATTTTCTCAAAGATCAATCTGACTTCAAGTATTTTAGTTGACCCAATTATTTGTAACATTATTTTTTTAAATTGGTATTAGGGAAGATTTAATAGTCGGAATTATCTAGGGTTTTTCCACAGAAAGTAGTTTTGAGAGTTACTGTATAACCGGATTTCAGATCATAAATAGTTAATTAATAAACAATGATCGCCGAGACAGCCGAATTATATCAAATCCGCTTTATTGGACATAAAAAAATTATCCAATCGTCATAACTACGCTCATCTTTGTAATTCTCTCTCCTCCTGACTCCTGTACGGGCGTTAACGATAGTTGTGCGCAAGCTAACGGCCGTTGGCCCCTACTGACTCCTGACTCCTCCTGAGTTAACCATTCTATAACTGTTTAACCGGATTTGATATTACGATTCCCATTCTAGTATTTTTGCTATCCGACTCGCTAGAGTCATAGAGTTAAACGGTTTGGTAATCACACCCGCTGCTCCTATACTTTGAAACTGGTTTTTATCTACAGCTTGAATTTTAGCCGTCAGAAAAATCACAGGAATCGATTGAGTGTGGGAATTAGCTTTTAACTTCAACAAGGTAGAAATCCCATCCATATCCGGCATCATCACATCAAGAAGAATGGCATCTGGCTGTTGGAGTTTAGCCAAATCAATTCCTTCTAAACCTGACGAAGCAAGGGAAACTTGCCAACCACATTCAATTTCGATGCCGAGTTGTACGACTTCCTGAATCGTTTCTTCATCATCAATGAGTAAAATATGTTTATCATTCATAGCGATCTACCCTCCCCTCTATAAACTACAGGCAGAGTAAAATAAAAAGTACTGCCTTTTTCCAAATAACTTTCTGCCCAAATTTTCCCGCCGTGTTCTTCGATAATTTGACGACAAATGGTTAACCCCAAACCCGTTCCTCCTTTTTTACGAGAATCAGAAGAGTCAACTTGCTGAAAACGCTCAAAGATAGTTTCTAGCTTGTTGCCTGGAATACCTTGTCCCTGGTCTTTGACTTCAAAGGTCACGAAAGGAATTTGTTTTCCCCTTCTGCTGCTCTCTTGTAGTGCTTCCATTTTTGCAGACAAGAAAACAGTACTGTTAGGAGGAGAAAACTTAATCGCATTGCTCAATAGATTAGTGAGTGTTTGAACAATATAGTCATGGTTAGCCCAGACTAAAAAACCAACAGTCTCAGTGAACAGGTTAATCTCATGTTCCTGAGCCATCGTTTGCATAGTTTGGGAAGCTTCAATCATTAATTCCATGGCTTGGCAGGCTTTTTTATTCATTTTGACTTTGCCAGATTGAATCCTCTGCAAATCAAGGACATTATTAACTAAGCGCACTAGACGGTCAGTTTGTTCGTCAGCAATTGTCAGCATTCGTTGTCCTTTACTAGAAAGATTTCCCAGCTTTCCGGTTGCCAGAATTTTCAGGGAACTATGAATGGAGGTCAGTGGTGTACGTAGTTCGTGACTGACTACAGAAATAAACTCGTCTTTCATTCGTTCGATTGCTTTGCGATCGCTAATATCGCTGGTAAGCGAAAAAAATCCTTTGACTTCCTCCTTTTCTTGTTTGTCAATGTGGGGGATGTAGGTAACATTCACAGTATGGAGATGTTCATCTTGAAAGGTAGTCTCCTTTTCGTAAGTTACCATTTGCCCCGATAGTGCCATCTCAACATATTCCTGAATATTTTGGTATTCATTTTTTCCATGAACTTTCTGGAGATGAGCGCCATAAATATTACTGGGAGATAATCCCAACCAGGTTTGGTAAGCTTTGTTATTGAAGCGATAACATTGCTGTTTATCAACATAAGCAATTAAAACTGGCAGTCCATTGGCGATGAGACGGAGTTTTTCTTCACTGCGACGTAAGGCAACTTCGGCTGATATGCGATCGTTAATTTCTTGTTGGAGATTGATGTTAGCTTGTCTTAATTTAGTTGTACGTTCGGCAACAAGTTCTTCAAGATTCTCTCGTAACTCTGCTTGGGATAAAGCAATCCCGATTTGAGGGGCCAATTGTTGCATCAGTTCTAATTCAAAGTCCTTCCACTCTCGCGTTGTTTTACATTGATGGGCAATTAACAAACCCCATAACTGATTAGAGGCTTTAGTTTTGCCAGTTTTTGGCTTGAGGTTTTGGATAATTGGCACTACCAACTTAGCCTTCACCATCCATTCATCCATAAATTCAACTAAGCATTCAGCTAAACCCGCCTCGCTCCTATGTACGTCGGAAATTGCTTGAATTCTTCCGTCTGAATAAAGTTCTCGATATTCTTCAGGAAAGACTTCTTCAGGGAATTCTATGGCCAAAATAGGTGCAAATTCGGGTAATACGGCTTCACTAATAGTCACTCCAGTTCCATTGGGCAGAACCTGGTAAATTAGCACCCGATCGGCCTTGAGAATTCTTTGAACTTCGGTAACGGCAGTTTGCAGGATTTCTTTAAGTTGTAGAGATTGACTAATTTTGAGAGTAACTTCCGAAAATAATTTTAATCTTTGACGTTGGTGGTGAAGTTCTTCAGATGCTAGTTTGAGTTTGCTCACATCTCTTAAAATCAACAATTTGTAATTGGGAACTAAGTCCTTAACTAGCTTACACTCAAGGGTTTTTATCTCTCCATTGGGAGATTTTATTTGAATTTCTTTACTCTTGGCTTCCTCTTGTCCTTCAAGGGAATCAATCAAAAAGTTAAATATAGATTGCCCGGTCGGTTCATCTCTGGTGAAACCCAATAAGTTGCAAGCAGACAAATTGACTTCTACCAACCGATTCTGAAGATCGGCAATAAGAATGGCCTCAAAGGAACATTCCAATATAGCTTGGAACAATAATTTATGCTTCATAAAACCGATATAAAACGTCATAAGTGCGACATTTTAACGTTTACTTCCTGCTTCCACCGGAACTGTCGGCAGCACTCCGTCCACAGGCATCAACGGTCAAGCCGACCGCATCTGTTGAGTGCGTCTTGCATTCTGTTCCCGTTCCGGGACCGGAGGAAACGGAAACCTCCCCAATTAGCACTCGCTTTCTTAAATTTATACTTGCGTTTAAATCCCGGTCTATAGATATCCCACAAGACCCACACTCATAAGTCCTGAGATTTAATGGCATCTCTTGGACGTGACTACAGTTAGAACAAGTTTTTGTTGATGGGAAAAATCTATCAACTACTACTAACTCAGAACCATACCACTGAGTTTTATATTTAAGCTGTCGTCTAAACTCATAAAATCCTTGGTCGGCTATTGATTTTGCTAGCTTATGGTGTCTTGGTGCGCGTTCCCTTGCGACTGACGTCGTCGCGGGGTCGCACCGCTTCTGGAGCATTCCACTGACGTTCAAGTCTTCAATTACTACACTGCCGTGGTTTTTGGCGATTGTTGTTGTTAATTTATGAATTGCGTCTTTGCGGATATTGGCTACTTTTCTATGTAGTCGAGCTAGCTTTAATTGTGCTTTTTTCCAGTTAGCTGAACCAATTATTTTGTTGCGGTTAATGTATTGTTGTCTTGAGAGTTTGGCTTCAAATCTCTGAAGTGGTTTTACACTTTTAAATACTTTCCCATCACTTAAAGAGGCTAAGGTTTTTACTCCTAAATCTACACCAACTACATCAGTTGTTTTGGGATTAGGAGTAGGAGTAAATTCATAGTTACAGCTTATATACCAATCACCGACTTGTCTGCTTATGGTTATTTTTTGAGTAGTTACTTCAATCGGTTCATAAGTTTTGATAAGACCAAGAAAAGGTAATTTATGATTCCATCCGTTTAATTCTATTGGCTTTCCACAATTATCAATTGTAAATGAATCAGACCTACCTTTTTTTTTAAACCTTGGATATTTACCCAACCCTTGGAAAAACCTCTTAAATGCTTCACCCAAGTTAATAAAAGCATATTGATAAACTTTAGAGGACAGGTTTTTCATCCAAGGATAAAGTGGTTTTGTGTGATTGGTAAAAACTTCTCTTAGTCTACGGCCATTTGGCTTGTACCCGTCTTTATAAGCAGCATTCCACAAACTTAAACCCCAGTTATAACACCACCTCGAATAACCAGCGTGTTGAGCAAAGAGAGTTTTCTGTTTGTTATTAAGTTTCAGCTTTTTTCTGATTGACTTGTGCATATTTCTGGGTCATTCTTCACTGTGTTACTGCTTGAGAGAACTATCAGATAGTAACGTAGTTATGGCGTAATTTGTCAACTAGGTAAAAGCTCCACTGGAAATTTTCCTTCTACATCCATAATCTGATAAAAAAATTCTACTAAGCTTAATTATTATCCATTAATCTTAACTCAAATTATAAATTGTTAACAGGACTTAGGCAAAAATCTTGATTACACGCTATTTATAGTGTAAGGTGCGGTGCGCTGCAACTGAGCTTACAGGTAAAGTCGCTGCGTAAGTCCTGGTTAAATTAAAGCGATAGGAAAATTCCTAATAGACTATTTGTAAAGTTTTGTAAGGGAAAGAACTTGCCCTTGAAACTGTAACTACTTCGTTATTCATCCCAAACTTTCTGCTCTGAAATACCCAATTGATAAAGAGTAAAAATACTTTATAATTCTTTACAAATAACCTCTAAATAGTCTAAATAGTATGGGGAACATCGAACAGCATTGTGGTCAAATATTGGTCAGTCCACGCCCTACCTAAAGACTTTTCTAGAACCCGTCGCGTCTTATCATTCTGTTGCTGTTTAGTGCAATAATAATTCTGTCCTGCCAATATTTCAGCAAGCTGAACCCTAGAAAATACAGGAGATGTAGAGATAGCAATTTGACAGTGCAGGGTTAAAAAGTATTCGACTCGATCAAAAAAAAGCCTTTCTTCCCTAGTATCGACAGGACGCACAAAAAGACAAAATTCTGAAAAAATATCTCCCCATTCTGGTAAATCGCGGGGTTGAGAAAACTTAACATCTGGTAGATTAGCTAACACATTTCGATAAGAATGTGGTAAAATATGCTCCTCGTTAATGGGAGACAGATCGACAATAGCAGCTCCGATTCCTCCTTGACTCCCAACCAGATCGACACCAAATATTGGTAGAGGATAATTAGGGCGGGGAAACATGACGCAGTGGAGAATATTCAGACCATTGCCAATTCGTGCCAACTCTAAGTGCAACTTGCGAAACTGAGCCGTTTGATAGCAGCGATTTTCTATAATTAGTTTTTCTCCGTCTAAATTGCCCTCCACATAACCTAGACCTTCTGGTATGTGGTAGGGGGATAGATTAAAGGAACTTTCCCAACTCGTTTCAATATAGTTTGCCAATTGACGGAAGAGAATAGGCTGACTTTCTCTGAGAGTGGATGGAGTAGTGGCAAGCATAATAATATTATTTTGAGACTGTTTTATTAAATTTATTTTGTAGGACTTACGCAGAAACCGGGTTTATCAACGAAATTTCGTGATTTTAACAACTAATGATCGGGGCAATAAACCCGGTTTCTTGTTTCGGTGCGTAAGTCCTGTTTTGATAATTGAGGCGATTCTGAACTAAATTGGTTAGTGTCAACTTATGGAAATTAAAAAATTATCATTTCCCTTATGGGTTTAATACCCCACCGTCACCCGCGGTGCTCAAAATTGTTTGGGGTTAGAATCCCCATGCAATTTTTCCTCCTGACTCCTGACTCCTGACTCCAGCAGTCCTTCTTCAAGGTGATTTCCAGAAAGGGTTCTCCCTCCCACAAAGCAATGATGTTGCTTTATCGCCGACTTGATGTCTGTGGATTAGGATAGTCTTTCTGAAAAATCACCAAACACGATCGCGGAATTGAAAATTGCCAATTATTCAGCAGAAGTCTTAATCCTCTGATGACTCAGCAGAAGTCTCACTCCCTGATGCTTCAAGAGGACGAATATTGACAATTTTTCCTCCCCGACGCCCAATACGCAGCATTTCCTCGTTCATACGATGATAAGGAACTTGAATAAACACACTGCTACTGGTACGAACCGGATAACTGTTGTTATCGTTTTCGTCATTTTGCCTTAATCCAGTTACCTCATAAACAAAGATTCGATTTTTTGAGGGTGAACTGGATCTGCCGCTGATTAAAGATTTTCCCAACATATTTTCAAGCTCTACTGATAGTTTAATTGGGCATTGCTGAAAAGAGGTATGAGGAATCGAACTAGAGTAAATCAAGAGTCACTAATCTATCTATAAAATAAATAGTATCAGGACTTATGTAAAATCATCTGCGATCGACTAAATCTAGTGTAAGGTGCGTTGCAACGCACCCTACAGGTATAGTTCCTGCCTAGGTTCTGAGTATTATTTCTCTAGTGCAGGATAGCGGAAATAACTAACCAGTTAAAAAAGGTTAAAAAGCCTTATGGTACAAGCTTTATTCCCTTCTGCCTCCTGACTACTGACCACTAAAAATTACACTGTTATTCAGCAATACCTTTAACTGCTACGCCAGAGTAATACTAGCTACTTTACCGCCCATTTTGTTAATTTGCTGGAGGGTTTCTGATAGTTGCTCGTAGGGAACTAACCACGCTTTACTAACTCGGCGAACTTTAGGATATCTTGGCAGATTCATGCCCGATATCTCTATCCGATAAATACGCCCTTCTCGGCTTGAATTTCTAAAGGTTTTATTGGGAGCGATGCCTCGACTTGAAGGTTTATAACCCCAGCCTTCACCGCTACCTGATGGACTTACTACCGCCGACACACTATTACTACCTAGTTCTTTAGCAAGGCGAGATTGTTTACCGGAAATTTGAGAGAGATCGCTATTTGCATAGCCTCGATATAGCTGAAACATTCGAGGGAAGCCGACAGTTTTCTGTCCCCGTTGCGTAGAAAAACCCCGATAGTAAGGAACGATGTTATCACCAAAGTTTTCCTCGTATTCAAGGGAGTCGATGTAGGAATCAATATCCGCCTCAAAGCCTTCATTTTGATAAAGGTCGAGGTGGTAAATAACTTCAGATTCGTCATAAGGAGCGCGACCGAGTAGATGTTTTAAGTTCAACTCAATCACTCTGGTTTGGAAGTTGTCGTAAAGAAATTTTGACTTATATAGTTCTGATTTTGCTATGGCTCGAACAAAGTCGCGTACCGTAATCGAACCATTGCATAACAATGATTCTTCTCCCTTTAGGCGCTCGTAAGCCATAATGTATTGATTGCCCAGAACCTGTCGATAAACCGCTTTTATTATTAACTGAACATCTTCCTGGCTCCAGTTAGAACGCAATTCTAATGGTTTAAGATCGCTAAAGGCAGAAACTCCCAAACGAGATGCTGCTGCTGTAATTGCCACTTAATTTGTCTCCTGTAAATTATAGATAGGCCTAAATAGGGGGAATTGACATCTCCCCTTATACTGTCTGCCAGAATTTCACGCCAACCAGCGGTTATGTCATGGCGACAAGCTTTATTCAAACCTTGCATTCAACAATTATACCAGACTTTGACCACTGGTTTTAAGCGGCGTGTCCTTCTCAGGAGTGGGTGTTCCCTAGGTGATTGACATACTCCCGACGTTGCGCTTGAGCGAGCCCCGCGGGATTCTTCAACCCGCAAAGGAGTTGCCGTTTATACAGAGGTGATGCCCTCCCCCTGTGTTCTTGTATTATAACATGGTCGCTTTCCCATACGACGTTCCCGACGAGGAGAACGCGGGACTTCTCGCTATTTTTTGTTAAAAATTACCGGGGTCGCACCGCTATTCAAGCAGAGTATACATCTTCCGGGAACTTTCTTCCCGCCTATTTCTTTAGTTTAAGCATTAGTAATGCTGAGGACCTGACAGCCACGCTTATTAATTTTTTGTAGGGTTGCCGAAAGTCGCTCGTAAGGAACAACATACTCACTGATACTTCGCCGAAGTTGAGGTCCCCGCCCCCGTGCTGCTTGAGTTACCCGCAATCGATAGAGTTTTCCTTGCTCGGTTGCTGTGGCACCCTTGAGTTCCCGTCCGGTATTTGAGGTATAAACAGGAGTGGCCAAGCTACGCGCCAAATCGTAAGTTAAGCGAGGACTACCGCTATTACTTTGGGCGCGATCGCTATTGGCATAACCTTGATATAGTTGAAACATTCGGGGAAAACCGACGGTTTTTTGTCCTCGTTGGGTAGAAAAACCCCGGTAATAAGGAACTATATTCTCGCCAAAACTTTGAACATATTCATCAGAGTCGATATAAGAATCGATATCGGCATCGAAACCTTCATTTTGATAAATATCGAGATGATAAATAATTTCGGCTTCATCGTAGGGAGCGCGACCAAGCAAGTGTTTTATATTTAACTCAATCGTCCGAGGATGATAGTTGTTATAGAAAAATTTCGACTTGTATAGCTCTGACTTAGCGACTCCTCTAACAAATTCGCGAACTGAGATAGAGCCATTGCAAAATAAAGATTCTGCACTGGTAAGACGTTCAGATTCCATCAAATGTTCATTGCCCATTACCTGTCGGTAAACGGCTTCGACCGCCACCTTTGCTTCCTCCTGAGTCCAGTTGGTACGAAGTTCAACCAAACTGGCATCACTAAAGGCAGAGGTTCCCAAACGAGATGCCGCTGCTGTAATTGCCATTAAATTATGCTCCTAATTTTACTAATCTTTTTTTCTAAAAAAGTAAAAAAAATTGCTCGTAACAACAAGAAACCATACTGACTTTATTCAAGAGCCATTATCAGTCGTCAGTTAACAGTTAATATTTTTAACAGGTTCGTTTAAGACCCCCACTATACTTTGAAAAGGGCGTGGTGCTTTTTTTTTAGCTGGTCTGTAGACGCAGAGTGGTTTTCCTTTGGTCTCCCCCATCATGCATCCGATCGCTGATAACTGATAACTGTTCACTGTTCGCTGATTAAAAGTCACCTGCCATTACGAGCAAATCACGAATTTTTAGCTCAAGGCGTTGATAGCATAATCCAAATAGGAGTTGGCCTCAACAGCCGGGTCACCACTCAGACCATGATTAGCCTTAATATACTTAAGAGCTTCGACATACCAACTGGGAGACAACTCAAAAGTTCGGTTGATTTCGTCAATACCATTAACCAGGTATTCATCCATCGGGCCAGTACCTCCGGCGACTAAGCAGTAGGTTACCATGCGTAGATAGTAACCAATATCACGAGCACATTTATCTTTACCGCGTTGGTCAGCCGCAAAGTTAGCTCCTTTCATTTCGGTGGTGTAAGGGAACTTGGCGTAAACAGCATTGGCTGCCCCTTGAATCAACTCGCTGGATTTGCTAGTTAAACCTTTAGCCGCTTCTATGCTAGAAGTTGCTTGACGGAAACGCCCAAATGCCGTTTGAATTTCGGTGCTGCTGAGGAAACGTCCTTGGGAATCAGCAGAAGCAACGGCTTCAGTTAAGGGGGTTTTCATAGTTTTGTATCTCCTGATTTTTTACTAAATGTTCTTAGAAATGGTGTTGAAATTGTGTTTGCTTACTTGTTAAACAAGATAGATAAATTGAACTAGGAAACTGCAGCAGCAGCACGGTCAAAGTAGCCAGCAATTTCAGATTCTAGGGAGCTACAATCTCCTTTAGTTATCCCAGAGGCATCCATGACAATAGCGATGGAGGCATCCTTCATCTTTTGGATACCAGTAGCAACAGAAGCTCCTGGTGTTCCAAGAGCGGAATAAGTTTCCCGAAGTCCATTAAGGCAACGATCTTCTAAAACACTCGCATCTCCACTAAAGATGGAATAGGTAACATAGCGCAGGATGATTTCCATGTCACGCAAGCAAGCAGACATCCGACGGCTCGTGTAAGCATTTCCGCCAGGAGCGATTAACTGAGGCTGATCTTCAAATAAAGCACGAGCTGCGTCAGCAACGATTTTAGAACCATTGCTGGTGATCCGATTAACAGCATCCATCCGCTTGTTGCTATCTGCTACCATCGCACTGAGTGCATCAAGCTGAGAGGTGGACAAATATTCTCCACGAGTATCCGCTTGAGATATGACTCTGGTAAAGGCATCTAACATGAAAGTCTCTCCTAAAATTTTAATCAGTAGGTTTTTGAATCTGCTAATTATTTAAGCAAAGTGTTTGTGCAATTTTCGTGCAATTTAAAGAGTTAAAAGTGAAGTTTTATTGCTTTTTGTGAACAAAATATTCATAGTGAATTAAGCTAAAAACTAAAAATCATAAATAATTAGACCTCTTGCAAAAATATTTGGTGGTATAATAGAAAATTATTCATTTTTGGAGTAGCCACTACTGTCAAGCGATTGCCTGCGGCACAGCGAAGCTATCGCCAGCTCGCCACCTAAAAAAGCGATGGGACAGCAATCACTTCGCGGCGAGCGCCAATAAAAACAAATCAATTAAGTT
>JBARXI010000979.1:0-7853 GCA_049647275.1 Microcoleaceae cyanobacterium | reverse complement strand
AGGAGAAGAGGAGAAGAGGAGAAGAGGAGAAGAGGAGAAGAGGAGAAGAGGAGAAGAGGAGAAGAGGAGAAAGTTTTTTATCACGCTATTATCCGGACATGATATAACAAAGCAATTATTTTTGTTGACTCAATCATTATAGCACTACGCAAATAGGGCGCAGACATTTATAAATGCTCTTTGCGGAGCATTTGCTCACCGAAAAACTCAGTCAGAAGTAATTCCTGACTTCTGACTTGCGCGTAGCGCTATAACCCCCCGTGGCAATCTTTGGTATACCAATACCAATTAGGTTGCGAAACTGCGTCGGCTAACTTACTTTTTTCTCCAGGAAGTTAACTTCTTCGATCGTCGCCTTTATCGCTCTCGCTGCGCTTTTTATGTCGCGGAGCATTAACGGAGTTGTGCGCCAGCAAAACGCAATTGACTCGATCGGGATCTCTTTATATATAAATTAGCTTTTAGGCAAAGACGTTATAATAATAGATATCTCCTATAAAAATCCTCCGATTGTGTTCTGCCATCGGGCCTAGTATCCTTTCAATTATGTAAGAATTTCAGAATATCTATTTTTTACTTCTCAATCGATTATTTATGATTGCTATAAATATTATTTATGTATCTACTAAAAAATGGTCTATCATTAGTCGCTATCTATATACCTATAGGTAGAATGTAAGCCATGTTAGTGACTAAACCTACTTATGACTTCAGAATAATATAAAGTAACTACATCAACTTTTTTTATCCACGAAAATTAATAGCTACCTTAGTAGTAGATTAAGAGCAAAAATTAGTAGTCTTTCGTGAAGTTATAATAATTACAACTTTTGATAGATGAAGACATTAACAAATGTTTGCTAATCTAAATATATAAAGCCAAGCTAAACTAAAACTAATCAAACAAAATTTAGGAGGACTACTAAATATGTTAATTAACAAATTACTTAAATCTAAGCTACTATTTTTAACTGCTGCTGTTATCGGCTTTGCTCCAATGGTACTAAGTGTAGTTCCAGCGCGAGCTCAAATAACTGATGGAATTAGATATGAAGAGCTTGAGGATGGGGAACCAGAATTACTAGAAGATGGAAGCAGAGGTGATTCTGATTATGATAGTGACATGGACTATGGTGATTCTGACCAAGAATATGGGGATGAGTATTCTAACGAAGATAGAAATAGTACAACACCACCTATCACCAGTGAAGAGCGCCTTTCTCCTACAGAGTGGATAAATGATGGTGAAGACCCAGCCGGATCTGATGTGTATGAATAATAATTAAATAAATTTTCATTGTATGTGATATTATCCTTGAAAATAAATAGCTATCATTAAATAATTGCAATGATATCTATCTAAATTATAGCTATTACAAGACTTACGCACAGACACTATCCGTAGGGGAAATTCATGAATTTCCCCTACAGCAATTCATGGAAAGCGGAGCATTCGGTCCGAAATTGCCCCTACAAAAAACACAATAGATACTTGGCGTAAGTCCTGTATTATAAGTCCTGTATTAATGGATGTCAGCAGAAAATGAAAATATAGATAGCCAAAATTAAACAGTAATTTTTTAACCGTGACTAGTGAGAATCTCCCTTTCTCAACAGTCACGGTTAAAAAAGGTTCTGACTAACTAAAAATTTGCCATAGTCAAAACCTATACTGTTACTCAATACCTCACTCACTAGCTTCTTGGCTAACAGAGGCAGCAGCCTCAGTTGCTTGCCACAACTTAAAAAGTAATAACTCAATCCGATCGCTCAATACAATCAGAAAAATTCCATTCTCATACTCTGAGTCTACTGTAATCCAAGTTCCTCCTAAACTAACTTCCACAAATTCATCATCAGCTACACAAATATCTATCACTTCCCCGCCCTCCTTTTGCACAGCCACTTCCAACATTGACATTTCAGGTAAATTTGCAGGTAGTAAAAATGCTGCAGAACTTGGTTCAACCACAATTTTTTTACCCACTCGCATCGCCAACATTACTCGCAGTGCTACCAACTGCTCAGGAGATGTTGCCAAACGCTCCATATAAAAGCCAGATTCAGTATAAGTCAATTTTAGCATTTCCGGTGGTCTCTCCTTTTTGAAAGTGAAGAGCTTCGGATGTTATGAGTTATTAATCTACAACTCAAAACTCAAAACTCTTTGCAGTTATCTAAATCCCTTTCTTCAAAAGTTTCTGGCACGTGATTCAATTTACTTCCATCCTCAGTTTATTGACATAGTTTAGCTGTGGTTTCTCGCTAGAACCAAAATAAAACTATTTGCGCAACTTTTCAGGTATGCTCCAATAGAAAAAAAAGAAGATCTAAAGCTCGTCTTGCCGTTCGCGCCAGAACTGTTCAGCAAATGCAATAGTCGGATGTATTGGTGTCTTAGGCTGATGTAATAATTTCATCCCAGCTTCAATCAGAGTACGACTGCCTTTAAAAGCATTACATTTTTCGCAAGCTGTCACAACATTATCCCAACTATGTTTACCACCCTTAGACCGGGGAATCACATGATCTAAAGTTAGACGTTTAGTAGTACCGCAGTATTGGCAACGATGATGGTCTCGCCTTAGCACTTCCTTTCGGTTGACTGGGGGAACTTTCCAAACCCGCTCTTGGGATGCCATGGTTAGACGAATCTGTGCGGGGACGTAGAGCACCATACTCGGAGAACGCACCGGCCAGCCACTACCATATTCAAAATCTAGAGGTTCAGCTTTGCCAGTCACCAACAGAGCGATCGCCCGCTTGATATTAATGCGGGTCATGGGTAAATAATTCTTGGAAAATACCACTACAGACTGGTTTAATACTTGAGTCACGCTGGTCACTGCTTTACCTCCAATTTTAAGATTTTAGATTTTTGATAGTGACTGGTTTTTAAATCGATTGTCCAAATTCAACAATTTCAAGTTTCAGTAGTTAAATGAAAATTTCCTATCTTTATTTAAAACTAACAACCCCTGCTTCTGTTTATTCGGAAGCGGGGGCTAGAAAAAAGATCGTTATGCCTTTTGGTCTTACATAGACAAAGATATTTTCGGTCTGTACCTGCCGCTTCTGAGAAATCGATCTGACCCAATATTTGGCCGTTCAATTCTAAAAAAGTGATTAATTTTTTCGAGTAGCCCTAATAGCCCTAAACCCACATAATCAATGTCAAAATTATTTCTATCACATAAAATTTTTGCCAAAATAAACCATGAGATAGTTGCACAACCCTTGAATGGGTTGCTTTTTGAGCGATCGATGGCTTGGATAAATGAAATATTCACAGGAAGGCTCTCAAAAAGTGAGTTTTAAATCTGACCTTTTTTATACTACACTAATATTACAGAGATGTCTACCTAAAAATTTAAGGAGAAAAAAAATCATGTACACAATTCCAAGAACTTCAACTACTGATATGGAAGTTACTAGCATCCGTCTAGAAAGGGATCTAAAGAATAGGCTGAAGCAGTTGGCCAATAATAAAGGCTATCAAGCACTGATTCGAGATATCCTTTGGAATTATGTCCAGCAAAAGTCGGGAGATTATCGAGGTCAGTTTTCCCATTCAGATATTCGGGCGAGTCTACCTGCAACTGCCCAACAGGAGGAACGATGTGTACTTACTGGCAAAGTGATACAACCAAATGAATCGATGTTTTTAGGATTAACGACTAATGGTGATATGGTACCGCTGAGTATTGATAGTATGGAAAGTTAACTAAAATTAATATTGGTGATGGGCGATCGGCAATTGAGAAGTAGAAAAAGTGACGATGCCCAAATTTATTTATTTGTCTGTTTGCCCATCACCAGATTTAAAAAGCAGAATTTAAAAATTAAAAGTATTATCTCTTGATTTTGAAGTGTTGATGATGCTTAATTACTGGAAAGTATCTGAGCTTTCAATCTCAGATTTCTCAATTAATTATTTTTTTTTGAGGATTGCTAAAGTACTCAATATTGAATGGCCATACTTATACCTTATAAAAATTAATCTGTCAATAGCTATGATTACTTAAGCACTTATACTTGTATAAAATTTGTTTTTTTGAAGTTATCCATCCAAGCCAAAAATCTAGATAATGGGGCTCGTATTTAACGTGAATACTGAATTGTAGTCTTTTAAAGATAGGAGTTTTTACTTTTAAGTAAAAGAAGGTGATTATATCTTATGTACAGAGTATGATACCAAATTCCTGAAATAACGCAAGTACGTAAAATATTTTGTAATGATTTGGAGAAAATCAGAGCTAGTTTTATAGGAATAAACAATTTTAATGACTGAATTGATAAATTTAATTTATACTTTTTTTTGATGATTCGCGATCACATCTCCTAAAATAAGGTGAACATTTTGGTAGTACTTGTGAGAGATGTCTAAGGAATACTTGAATCTCATGGCTGATGGGTTGGTGCGGGTGTGCACAGAAGTAGTGGAACATTTGCAAGGAGAAAGTTAAGAATATGAGGTTTCTGCGGAATTGGCTGGGAAATTTGTTGGGGTTGTTTAATTTCCAGTCTCCCGGTGGTGGAGTAGCTCCTGAAAAAGAGATACTTGAAGAATATTTGAAATTTTTGATGGAGGTTTTGCGAGCTGAAGTTGAAAGTAATGACCCTGGAGTTGTCTATCCACTTCTGGCAGAAAATCAGGATAAACTCGACTTGACTTTTGCAAAGATTCTCAAAGGGTGGTTTGAGTTAGGAGGGGTTAATCCTGATAATTCTGAGAGAAACCAATTTCTGGCAGGAACTCTTAACAATTTTGCTATTCATATTTCTAACTTTCCTTTAGGGAGTCGAGCAAATAATCTGGAAATGGCTATTGCTTCCTATCAAGCAGCTTTAGAAATTCGTACTCGTGAGGCTTTTCCCCAAGACTGGGCAGCAACTCAAAATAATCTGGCAAGTGCTTACCTTTACCGTATCCGAGGAGAGGGTGCTGAGAATTTGGAAATGGCTATTGCTTCCTATCAAGCAGCTTTAGAAATTAGTGCTCCTTCCTCCTTCCCCCTGGAATGTCTCCAAACTGGACGCAACCTGGGCAACCTCGCTTTTGACATTGAAAACTGGGAAATTGCCATCTTTGGCTACAACCAAGCTATTCTTGCGGTGGAACAAAGTCGTAACTGGGCAGTCTCCGAGCTTACCAAACTGGAAATTATAGAAAATGCTCTACTTATTTATCAAAGAATGGTGCAAGTTTGCATCAACTACCAAGACTACCCCCAAGCACTCCTCACCGTCGAGCGTAGTAAATCTCAAACATTAATCGAACTTCTCAACACCACTAACCTCTATCCTAAAAATGCCACTGACGAGCAAAAACAAAGTATCAGGAAATTACGGAGTCAAATTGCTTCTTACCAACAACAACTTATGGGTAGTAGGAAACAAGAATTAATAGGAGGTGGTTTAGCAGGAGAAACAGGAGAAAATTTTTCTGACATACCAGAAACCAACATCCGCACCCAACTCCAAACCGCCAATCAACAATTCCAACAACTCCTAGCAGAAATTGGCGACCCAGATTTCAACCTTACCCAACAAATTACTCCCGAACTCCCAGACCTCAACCATCTCCTCGACTCGGAAACTGCCATCTTGGAATGGTATCTCCCAGCTAATGATGAATCTAACTTTTACCTTTTCCTGATTACTCCTACCCCAGACAAAAATTTCCAAATTCACCCCCTCACTTTCACACCCGAAGACCATCAGCAACTCCAAAAAGCCATTCGAGATTACCGCAGCGACTATGGCGAAACCACCAGGGAAAGCCAACTAGAAAAATATTTGCAAATCCTCAGCCAAGCCTTGCACCTATCAAAAATACTTTTGCAACTTACCAACTATCAACGATTAATTCTAATTCCACATCGGGAACTCCACCTCATTCCTTTTCACGCTCTTCCCATTTCCGACAGTGAAAGCCAACTTCTAGGGGATAAATTTCTTGTCCAATATGCTCCTAGTTGTCAAATTTTGAATAATCTCTCTCAACGACCCCCTCTCGACCCCCATTCGCCTCCTTTCTTCGCCATTCAAAACCCTACACAAGACCTTACTTATGCAGATTTAGAAGTGGAGGAGTTGTGCCGTCAGTTCGACCAGCAACAAATTCTCGTTCTTCCCCATGACAAAGCTACTAAAACTGCCCTCAACCAACAAAAAACTAGGAATTTCTTGAGTCAGACTACCTATGTCCATTTTTCCTGTCATGGAGAGTTCGATGAGGAATTTCCCCGCAACTCTTATCTCCGTCTAGCAAATCGGGAAAAACTTACATTTATCGACATCTTCGAGAATCTGGATATCTCTAACTGTCGCCTTTTAATCCTTTCTGCCTGCAAAATGGGTTTAGTAGAAACTCCTCCTACTGATGACTATGTAGGTTTAGCAAGTGCATTTTTCTATGCAGGAACTCGGACCGTTGTGGGTAGTTTGTGGGAAGCTGATGATTTGGCTGCTGCCTTGTTGATGATTCGCTTGTATCTGGAGCTACCAAAGTTTGGTTCAGTTGTAGAGGCATTACGAGAAGCTCAATGTTGGTTGCGGAATGCTTCCTGTGAGAAGGTTTTGGCTTGGTTGCGGGACGATATAAAATTGAGAGAAGATTCTTTAAAAGAATGCGAGTTATACTTAGAGTTGTATGATGACGATCCCCCCTTTGCAAATCCTATACATTGGGCAGCATTTACAGCGATCGGACTATAGGCGAAGAAATATCAGGAGTTACGCATAACCAACGGATAATAGGGGTTAACCGCCGTTAACCTCTACAAATGGTGTATAATTTTGTTTTTTGTGTAATACCAGTTTGAAAAAAGAATGCTATAAAAAGTGCATCTCGATCGGATATGCTTAAAAATAGCTTCTCCAGCTCATTTTAGATGGTTATATCTATCGTTTTCCCTTTTTTTTCAAAATTTATCCCTTCTTCCTTCTTACTTCTTCCTTCTTTCTTACTTCTACTATTTGTAACAAACGTTTATCAAATTGGTATAATAGCGTTGCTGATTTTGGGTATAAATCAATGATATCATACCCATTGGGACGCCTTTGTGTAAACCGAAGGGTGAATATCTACAGGAAATTTAAGTTTTTTTCTTGCTTTTAAACTTCCCTACCTTTAGTCATTTAGCAAGGGTTATATAATTGATAATTGAGTCTGATGTAGATATTAATTGGAGTGAAAATAAACAATGGCAGTTCCACAAACCGAAAAGATTATCCGTAAATTCATCAGTATTCTGAACCAAGAAAGTCAAAAACCAGATAGCCAGATTTTTCCTGAAAGTGCTTGGCAAAAATTAGAAGACCTGAAAAAAAATTTAGAGCAAACGAATGACGAACCCAAAAATATCTATTTAACAATTACTAAATGGTGTAAGGAAAACCAGTACACAACTATTACAAGCGCCTTAAGAAGTGTAAGGCAAGACCCTATAAAAGATGACCAAGACCCACCACCTCCTGACCCCAGAGACCAACCAATTACAAATATTTCCCTGCGCTCGGCAATTGAAGACGCTCAAAAAAACCGTAATAACCAACCTTCAGAATCAGAATGAATATCAATCAAGAATTTATTTATGCTCCTAATATTCGCTTGTTTACCTATCATTTAAAAACGGTAAATTTGACGAATTACCAAAAATTTGAACTCAAAATTACAGATATTGAAACTTTCTATCAAACCCTCTTAGATTATTATGGCGGATTAGACCAAAGCCAGAATCCATCAACATTAAAATTACGCTCTGATTTCTCCGACTTCCTCAACTCCGGTCTACCGAATTTAGACTTAATTTATCATCCTCAAGGCAGAGGTCGCCAAAGAATTACTC
>JBARXI010000978.1:0-19279 GCA_049647275.1 Microcoleaceae cyanobacterium | reverse complement strand
TGACTCCTCTGTGCTTATTTATAACTATTCAACCGGACATGATATTACACAGCATCCATAGGCAGACACCTATCTGCGGTCAGGCTACATTTTTTGATTATCTTTAAATTATATGAAAAATCTTATCCGCAATTCATCCTAGCTCCAAGACTGTAGTATGAAGCGGGATTTCTGGCGGCGGAAGGTGAAAATTCTTAGAAGTTTTTGAGCTTATCACTCATACCCAGGCAGTTGATAAGAGTTTTGATGAATCACATTTACATTTCTGGGAGAATAATGAGCAATGGCCAAAAGTGGTAAGACCAATGTCAAAATAGCGATCGCTGTTCCCAGAATATTTGCAATGCTTTGAGGAGGTTTATCGTCTGAGTAACTGGGAGGTTGACTATCTGATTCCATATTTAGGAAACTTCTAAAAAACTTAAAACTAATTTTTTTAATGAACTTTGGTAGTAGTGCTAATATTAGATGTTTTTTTTAATATTCATCTAATGTATATTATTGACAACTACGATTACTTTTAGCAACTTTGTCTTTAATGTCTTGAGCTATTCGTGATAGTGATAGGGCCTTTTGACCTATATGCACCGGCAGCCTGGGAATATCTGCCAATGAAGCACGAACAATCTCCAACAACAATTTACGCACATTTTCCACCCATTCTTTTGAGCCTGGTGGCAAAACATGGCCATCAGGCTTTTGCTGAATGATTACTGCTTTTTGGACCAGAGGAAGTGCTCTTTCAGAAATATTGTCTGGGAGCTTAGGTCTATCTGACAATGAAGCACGAGCAATCTCCCGCAACAATTTATCCACTTGATCTACCCACTCAATCTCTGAGTAGTGGGAATTTAAATTACTCATAACTAGCGCTAGTTTTTTTCAAAATATAAGAGGCCAACATTGTGTTTCCGAGATAACCGTTTATTTTTCAGTTAACTTCCAGACTCCATCCCAGTTTTTTGGTGGAAGTTCAGTCTGAAATAGCTGACAACGACCCACGTGTAATTTAGCTGCCTTGTTATTTGGATCTACCTTCAAAACTTCTTTAAATTCTGCTTCAGCTAGTGCGAAAGCTTCTTTTATTGAAGAATCTGTTAAATCCTTCTCTTTAGATGGCCTCAAGTAATACTCTCGCCCCTGATGATAATGTTCTATTATCCGATGCTGTTCTGGACTCAATTCTTGTTGCAGTGGACCTTGCTTAAACCCTAAAAGTTCGTAAATTCTAACTGGTTTACTTTTTCCTTTAACAATTATCAGGTCTAGTTCCCTAACCAAAAGTAATTCTTTGTAAGGTTGATAAGTATTATCACTAATTACCAGATCTGTGCCATACTGCTTGCTTGTACCTTCTAAGCGAGAGGCCAGGTTAACACCATCTCCAATTGAGGTGAGCTCCATACGTTTACTAGAGCCAATATTACCACTAACTACTTCATCTGAGTGAATGCCAATACCTATAGCGATCGGTTTTTTGCCCGAAGCCAACCGGTGTTGATTAAATACTTTTAATCTTTGGCGCATTTCCACTGCACTTTGCATGGCATGGAGTGGGTGGTCATCCAAGGGGGCTGGAGAACCAAATACTGCCATCAAGGCATCTCCTATATATTTATCCAGAGTGCCTTTGTACTTAAACACAGCATCTACCATCTCCTCAAAATATTCGTTCAGCATAGTCACAACTTGCTCGGCCTTCATATCTTCTGTCAAGGTGGTGTAGCTACGAATATCACTGAACAGAACAGAGACGTGCTGACGTTTGCCTCCCAAACCAGTATCACCACTTGCCAGTAACTGCTCTGCAACTTCTGGTGTCATGTAGCGATACATTAAATTTTTAACTTGCTTTTCACCAGTGATGTCTTCCATCACTACTAAAACACCGTTAACTTTCTTGGCATCACAAACATCAACCATTGAGTTAATTGACAAATTAACACTTTGAGGTGGTAAGTCTCCCTTCGGTAATAAAGTTTGATCTGGGTAATACTGCTGGCGGTCTTTAAGATCGCCCGGAGAAAGGGCTACATCGAACCATTTCGCAAAATCACCTTCTTTGAAGGAGATCAGTTCTTTAACTGAACGACCTTCTAATACTTCTGTCTCGACCATACCCAACAAATCTCTAGCACTTTCATTTGTAGCTATAACTTTGCCTACTTTGTCGGTAGATATTACTCCATTGCTAAGACTCCGTAGAATGTCTTTTTGTCTTTGTTGTTCCTGTTTCACCGTCTCAAACAATTTTGCATTTTGGAGGGCCACACCTGCCTGAATATTAAAGGCCCTCATAAACTCTAAATCGTTGCGGTTGAAACTTGCTTTCCACTGCTCTGGCGCTTCTGGCCAATTGCCTGGATTATATGGTGGGTATTCTCCTTGTTTCTTTTTATTTATGAGCTGAGTCACGCCAATTAATTCATCATCGGCGTTAAAAACTGGCATACATAGAAGGCTACTGGTTCGATAACCTGTTTTCCGGTCAACTTCCTGAGATTTCACTGAACGGGAATCTTTATATACATCAAAAGGGATAAGTAGTGGCTCGCCAGAAGTGGCAACTATACCAGCAAAACCTTCTTCTCTGGCAATTCTAATTTCTATTAAGTCACCATTGATTGGAATTTTTGTCCATAACTGATCTTTGTCATGATCTATGAGCCACAAGGTACTGCGGTCCGCATTCATCAGATCCTTGGCCTGCTCCATAACTTTTTTCAGAGTATCCTCTAAGTCTAGGCTGCTTTTACTTAGGGAGTCTACCGCTTTCATTAAAGCTTCTGCAGCTCTTTGTCTCTGAGTTGCTGCATAAAAAGACTTAGAGGATTCTAGAATTAAACTAATAGAAGGGGCAAATTCTCGAAATACTTTTTCATCTTCATCAGTGAATCCCTTTCGATCAATTTTTTCTGCTAGTTCCCCATATTTTTCATCATCTGGCTTTAATTTATTTAACAGTTGCACAACTGCTATCAAATCCCCTGTCTCTTCTTTAAGTAGAGGCATTACTACCATAGTATAGGTGCGATAACCATACTGTTTATCTACTTTCTTTGCTGCATCTGAACGGGGATCGTTATAAAAATCAAAGGGAATATTAATTATTTTTTTGTCTTTAGCTGCTTCTCCAGCAATTCCTTTATCTGCTGGTATTCTTAATTCTAAAGGTTTTTCATCCGCACCTTGTGCTACTGTTGACCAAAGTTCATTTTTTTCTTCATCTAATAACCATATTGTTGTCCGGTCTGCATTCAGTAATTCCCCTGTTTTCAGGGTAATTGAACGCAACATTTCGTGTAATATCGCATCAAATCCTTGGGCTTCCAATAAGTTGTTAAGCATTCCCAAGGTCTGATTAACTGTCTTCAGCTTATCTTCAACATCCTTAACAACTCGGACAAAATTATCTTTTTTTAGGGGAGCAAGAAATTCAGAAAAATTTCCCTCCCGACGAGCTATGGCATTACTTTGGCTTTCTGTGGATTGGTCTTTGGGTTGATGTTCATTAATATTTTTGACATCAATAGTATTATTATCAGAGTTTTGGGGGTGATACACCTGATGGCCATTACTCTCTAGTACTTCCACATCCTCTTTTGGGATTGTGTAGTCCGTAGCTATTTGATTAGGAGATGCAGATGTCATATACCTTAATTAAAAGTTGGACGCACACTCTCTTTGATGTTCTCTCTGTGGTAAAGTAGGGAAGATTCTTAGAATAAATTCTAGATTTATTCATTTAGTGCTACTTACCTTAAAAATCGACTATCTCTTAGGTACGATAAATTCTTAAACTGTCTCAATGTTCAATAGAACTAATTAACAAGCTTAACTTAGTTGATTTTAGAGAGTTATATCGACCGAGGCTTACTAGGATAATGAGCCTAGTTTTATCGTGAAATCCACGATAGGGTGATGTCTCGAACAATCTTAACTTTTATAGTTGTGCGAGTTGTTTGAGTACGCTAGCTGTTTTAAGTGTTATCGCCACCACTGAGGTTGTATTAGAGTTGTTAGGAAAGCTAAAAAATTTGCTAAAACCCTTATCAGTTAAAGGGTATAGTTTTTTTGGCGCTTAAGCAACTTAAAGGCTTATATAGTAAGCTTTTAAGTTATTTCAGTTTGTATTTCCCAACATCTATTATTTTCCGCCTTCGGCCTGTGGCATTTATACTATTTCCCTAAGCAGGCCGAGCCAAATTTAACTGGCACGTTCTGGCGGTTTTTCAACCTAAACTAATCAACATTTTGATTATAGCAGATCCTACTCAAAAATTCCCCCTTTATTAGGAGGAGGCTTTAAACCCAATTTTTTTGAGATGTCTAATGGGTAGTGTTTCAGGAGGAAATTGGCACAGTGTTGAATTTTAATTGGTGCAATATTGACATACTTCCAACACTAATACAAAGCTATGATAAGCACCTACGCAGAATTGATTACCTAATCTAATTTCCTGTAACCCTTGCAGTAAAAAGGTTTCTGTGCGTGGAAAATGTGTAATTAATTTTGTTTACCTGCTTATGGTATAGGATTATCGGTTTTCACTGATTCTAGGTTCAATTTAAGACGACTTAAATTAACAATATTGGTAGTGGTCGGACTTTCCCGTAGCGTTTGGGCTTTTGACCCAGTTTTCTAGGAACACTCGTTCAACAATTAATAATTAATTATTAATTATTACTTCTCCTTAAAAGGGATAGGATTGACTCAAAGGAAAATTTTTTCTTTTCTCTCCTTTAAGGGAGAGGCTTTTTACCTTAATTATTCGGTACTGTTGACTATTTATCCCTTTCATGTCGGCGACAGCCGAAACATTTCCAATTCCTTTGCCAGAATCTTCCTTGCTGGATTATGGTTACACTCAGTAATCTCAAATCCGGTTGAACAACCTAACTTCAATTCAGTAGTCAGTAGAGGATGCTAAACCTTTAAACGTTTAGTATTAGAAATTTTACTATTCCCTATGGGTCTAAATTGGAGCTATGTCCAATTCAACGGATTTAATATAATATATCCACAATTAGAACTCATAAATGTTCTAATTGATAGTAATTTTTTCACAGTTTCACCACAATTAAAACATTATTTCGAGATAAAATGTGGAGGTAGTGTAACATAAACAATACTGTACTAAATTGTATACATAGTATTCTATTTGTGCTGTGAATTGATACCAACTAGCATCAGATATTAACTTTGATAAATTATAGCTTTTTACCATATTGGCAACTTTTCAATCCGCCTCCGACACCCCATTCCACTTCGTCTATGCAGACCAACAAATTATGATATTTGGATTGACACCCTAGCAGTTTTTACTGCATGGTCAAAAGATTGTCTACTGATTTTCAGATGTTATTTACCAAGTTTAATCCTGGCAAGTGGTAGTTATTTGACCGCTGTTTAGCTTCCTAATGACTACGTGATACTCTTAGCTGTATATTTTTTAGTCGGTCGTTTTTGAGACTTCCTTAAATATCTGTTTTTTTTTTAAGCATTATCATTACTATCAGTAGACAAACCATTTCAGCCTAAATCAATTACTACTACATTGCCCTGAAAGTTATGAGTTTCTTATCTCTTGACATTTACTAAAAATTGACAATAGTAACCACGACTCACGTCTAACAACTCTCACACCACTTAATTTTTTATTCAACAATAGCAGACTAAATCACGGCAGCTTCCATAGTTAAAACTTACCTGCTTTACCAAATAATTAAGGTTTAAAGCCTCTCCCTTAAAGGTAAAGGATAAAAAAATAAAAAAATTTCCGTTTAGTCAATCCTCTTCTTTTCAAGGAGAGGTCATTATTAATTATTTTCCTACGGAATGCACTCGCATTCGGCTGTTGCCGACATAAAAATTATTAATTATTAATTATTGAAGATCTATAAAATTTAATTCGGCTGAGAATCTTTGTGATTTTAGTTTAGGGAGTAATCAAAAACCACTATTACCAATAATTTAATTTAATTAATTAAATGCTAATTAAATTAAACTACTTAACTTAGGATTTCGCTCTTGTAAAACCTCAGCATAAAGCATTTCCAATTGAGTAATATTTCTACTCAAAGTGTAACGATCTAAAACCCTTTTTCGTGCTTTTTGACCCAAAATAGTAGTTAACTCAGGATGATCCATAAACAAAGGCAATATAGTTTGTAATTGGCTAGTTACATTATGAGTATTTAAAACTACACCCGCTCCTCTCTCCAACACCTCACCATCAGCACCCGCATCTGTAGCTACACAAGCCAAACCACTAGACATTGCTTCCAACAAAGCCAAAGACAAACCCTCCACTAAAGAAGGTAAAATAAACACATCAGCACCACGCAAAATTTCTATTCTTCGTTGCTCATCACTCACATATCCAAACCAACTAACTCCCTCGACATCGCTATAAAACATTTCCAAAGAAGGAGCTAATGGCCCATCACCGACGATCGCTAAATGGCTATCACGACCCAGATAAGAATGTTTCCAAGCCTTTAGGAGAGATTCAACATTTTTAGCCGTGGAGATGCGACCCAAATATAGGAATATACGTTGAGCATTTAACTCAGTCTTGAGACTAGAAAGACCAGGGGAATATTTATCCACATCTACCCCATTTGGAATAACTGCTACAGTTTTAGCCGGAATCCCTAATCTTACCAATAAATCTCGCTGCATTTCAGAAAAAATAATTACTCGGTCATAGTGTGACAAAAAAGGAGCATAGAGTTGATAGGCCAAAAATTGGGTTCCGGATTTAATATTGCGTGGTTTACTATCAAACTGGGCGTGAAAAGTTGCCACTAAGGGAATATTTAACTCTTCGCAAATTTCGGGCAGCAGAAAATCTAGAGGAGAAAGTGTTAGGGATGCGTGCACAATATCAGGTTTAAGTTTCTGTAGAGCCTGACTCAAGACTTTGCTGGATTTAAGAGTGGGTATAGTGTAGCCCTGAGACTTGTAGATACAAGGCAGAGATACTTCCTGACATCCATGCCATTTATCAGGGTCAGCATCTTCGGTGGCAAAATGAAGGAAGCTCACCTGATAGCCTCTATCTAACAGAGCATTGGTTATTTCTCTAGAGTAAGTAACGTTGCCACAAAAAGGATATTTTTTTCCGAGCCAAGCAATATGCATTCAGATGAGTAGGCAGATATGATTTTTGAGCGATTTGATTTATTGTTTGTTAAAAACAATATAAACCTCTCGGTCAGTAAATGATACCATTTGCCATCTCAGAAAGTTAATGAAATTTGCTAGAAGCTAAACTTTTTTCGGTAAAGCGAAAGTTAACGAACTGTCCAAGAGGTTATTATTTGCTGTATACTTGATCGGAAAAACTCCCCGACTCCTGGACTACCTGAATAATTTGTGTAGAACCGGAAATCATATTAGTGGAAACCACTTAGAAGCTTAAACTGATTTTTCATTGTAGGAACTCTCACACAACTCTAGCGATTTTTAACAGAGGACATAGAAAAGAAACTGAAGAAAATACCAGCCACTATTACTACTCCTGCTAACCCTAACAAAACTGCTCGTAAACCCAGAAAAGTTTCCGCCACTCCCACTAAAGCCAAAGGTAAACTCAAGGCAATATTCACCGCATTATTCTGAAGACCAAATACCTTACCCCGCATTTCTTCGGGAGTTTCAGCTTGCACAGTAGTTTGCATCGGCACTCCCACTACTGCACCAAACATTCCCAAAATACCAATCAAACCCATAGTCACCCACAACTGTTGGTTAAATATCGACAGACCCACTAAAGAAACTGCCATTCCGATCGACCCGATCGTGCTGAGTTGGAAGTGGGATAACCAATGTCCAAGTTGACCTACTACTCCGGCACCTATTGCCATACCTACACCTGCTGCTGCTAATAAAAATCCAAATTCTTCAGCTTCCATGGCCGGAATAATTTCTGCCATCCGTACAGCTAGCACTGCTAAAGCTGCAAATATGGAAAATAGAATGATTTGCTGGATAATCGCATTACGAACTAGATGATGATTTTTCAGATAACGCAAGCCATCTCGCAAATCTTCAAAAATATGAGGTTGTTCTTTTTCAGTCTCGTCTTTTTGTTCCCCTGTTTTTAGTAGGATTAATAGTAAACCAGCGATCGCGTAACTTCCTCCTACGACCAATTCTTTACCTATAGTTTCCCCTATACCAATTTTGTCTGCTAAATTATCGGCCAATTCTAATAATGGGTCTCCCACTGCAAAGCCAATAATTACAGAGGCCATCATCGTAGTAGTGTAGAGAGAATTAGCCGACAGTAGATGTCGCTTTTCTACAATTAAAGGAATAACTGCTTGTTCTGCAGGGGCAAAAAATTGAGTCAGGGTAGAGACCAAAAATGTCACTAGCAACATTAGGCAAAACCCCAAAGGTAAGTTACCCAAGTTCAAATCATGAGATAGCCACAAAATCAGTGGGAGAATCAAAACTAAACCTCCCCTGACCAAGTTTGTCACCACTAACACTGCTTTTTTCGGCCACCTATCCACATATACACCAGCCGCAGCGCCAAATAAGACTGCGGGAATAGTAAAGGCAATCATAATTGCCGAGACCCAACTACTAATTGTTTGGTCTGGTGCTTGGAAACGATTGGCCACTATGGCGATCGTGAGTACGAGGTAAACTTTGTCTGCCAGTTGGGAAAATACTTGACCGCTCCAGAGGGTTAAGAATTTGCTGTTTTTCAGCACTGGCAAAAGTCCACGTTCGGATTCGGGTGCTTCTGAGGATGAACCCGAAACAGATTCTGTTTCGGGTTGTATTTGTTGTTTTTCTGTGGTTTCTAAATCAGATTCAAACAGTCGCATTGTTTAATAATAAAGGAGATAGGGATTCTAAATAAGTATCAATGAGAGTCGCGGAGCGGATAGAGTAGCCCAAATGATATTGGGTATATTTTCTTAAAAGTTTTTCTACTGTTACCCAATCTTCATAAGAAGTGGCCTTGACATGAGGGTTAAGCTCAGGTTGGGCTAGTTGCTGAAATAGTGAGAGTTGGTTGGCATTCAGCAGAGTATTAATTCTGGGTTTGGGGGTTGGTTGTAATGAGTTTTGGCTTGAGGAGACAACTGGGGTGTCAGAAATTTTAATTAGTCCACCTGCGTCTATACTGAATCCTACTTGCCAGTTGGGATGATTAAAGTTTGGTTTTAATGGATATCCTGAATTGCAACATATTTGTACTTGGGGTGCTATTCCTTCTATGGCTAGTAAATGATAGATGCCATGGGCTAAGTATGCTATGAGTTGGATATGCCAGAGTCTGTCAGTTTTGTTTGGTAGTTTTTCTATGCGGCCCAAATGTTCGCTGAGTAGATAGAAAAGTTCTGTTTGGGGGTGTTGGCTGAGGGCTTGATGGAGGACTAATTCTGCTAGGTATTGACCTGCTGCTAGTTTTCCCAGGTTTTGACTGAGGCCCGCGTAGGATAGTATGGTTTCTGCTTGGTTGATTCTATCAAGCGATCGCCCTTGGGAAATCAATAATTGATTTACTACAAATAGTTCACCTCTGCCCCCCAGTTTGGATTTTTGCTTCCGCACTCCTGGGGCTACTACTCGAATCAAACCATATTCTGGAGTCAATATGGTCAATAGACGATCTGATTCTCCTAATGGCATGGCTTTGAGATTTATTCCAGTTGCTTTGTAGGTTCGGGCCATGTTTTCAATGTTGATTCGAGAATTACAAGAAATCTGCTTCAGGTCACTGGGTCAGAAAGTTCTAAGGGCGATATAACTTAGACTTTTTTTGTTTTCCACACTATATATCTATAACGTTATAGTTTTGATTTACTATATAGAACCCATTTGAGTTCTATATAATTACCACACTCAAGTCTTTTCAGCATTAATTTTGAGGAAAAATCTGGTCTGTTTCTTGAATTTTTCACCCTTGCCTCTCCCCACATATTCCCTCTTCCCTCCCCATCTCTTCTCCTCTTATCTCCTCTCCTTTTATCTCCTGTCTCCTGTCTCCTGGCTAAAAAATTCAATATTGACAAAGATACGTTTAGGGGTTCTATATAGCGTTTTGACTTAGTTCCTAGACAGCCAAAATAATACTGTCTCAATCTGATAAATTAAGACTCTAATACAAAAAAACACTTGTGCCAATCAATTTTTATTTTTTATTTTAGTTCGGATTGGTTATTTTGCTGGTGGAGCAATTCTAGGCCACGGGATGTGCCTAACCTAGTGGCACCGGCAATAATTAGATTTGCTGCTTGCTCATAAGTTTTGATTCCGCCAGCAGCTTTAATACCGATATTAGTCTTGGTTATTTTTTGGAGTAGTTGGACATCTACAACTGTTGCTCCACCATACCATCCGGTATTGGTTGCGATAAAAGCAACACCTGCCTCCATCAATACTTCTGTCGCCTGTTGCTTTTCTGCTTCTGTGAGCAGTGCCATTTCTAGAATAGCCTTGACTGTTTTACCAGTTTCCTCACATATTTCGGCTATTTCTCGATGTAGTTGGTTAAGTTGGCCTGTTTTGATGTGAGTTAAATTAATCATCACATCTAATTCAGTGGCTCCATTTTCTACAGCTTCTTGGGCTTCGTATAGTTTAGCCGTGCTGGTAGTTGCACCAGTGGGAAAACCTATGACTGTACAAACTTGAGGATGTTTATTCTGGAGTAGGTTAGCCACTTGTTTTACGTAACTTGGATATACACAAACTGCTGGAAACTGATATTTGTCGGCTTCAGCACAGAATTTTGACACCTGCTCTGGGGTAGCAGTTATGCTTAATAGGGAATGGTCGATTAACGGGGCAATATCTATTTCCGGCTGCTCTACAGCCATTGTTTTTTCTCTCTAAAAATATAGGGTCAAATTAAGTGATTAAATTAATATTAAATTTAGCAGAACATAGGTTATTTATAAATATATTTTTAGACAGATTTTTATATTTTTTTTGACTAGTAGTGCAGGGGAGACGCCGAGGCGCGTCTCTGCACAATTTATTCTGATAGTTTCCCTGTGACTTATCGACTTAAAAAGTAACTAATTTAGAACCAGAGCCACTTAAAATTAAAGTTATAATTAATAGCGGGAACGTCTTTTACGTTGCTTTTGTAAAGCCATTGCTTTACGCTTACGCTTTTCAATGGGTGTTTCAAAGTGACGGTGTTTTTTCATGTCTGGGAATATTCCTGCTTGGGAAACTTGTCGTTTAAATCGACGTAATGCAGATTCAATTCCTTCGTTTTCACCTAGTATCACTTGCGTCATATATGTATCATCCTCCAAATGTCTATAGTTTTGCTCTTTCTTTATTTGTAGAGCTAAAGTAATTAGTTTCTGCTAACTACAGAAAACTAGATTTGCCTAATATGGCTACTACTTCAAAAGCTCTTAGGTTTCTTTGCTTTTGTATGTTAGCACAGATTAGTTATTCTTTAAACCCTGACTTGAAAGAGCGAGATTTTACTTCTATAATTACTCAACCTGTTGTAATACGATTTCATCAGATTTGATATGATATAAACAACTACAATATTTACTCATTCTATAGCTACAGTCTTAACAAATAAAAAAATAAGTGTAAATTCGGTGGCCTAGTTTACAATATCCATGCTAAAGGAAATTGTCTTATCCTGGTACGATCGGAATTAATATTTATGATTCAAGATTATTCCTGAAACTGACTCAACAACCAAGCGTAAACTTGAGTTTGAGTTGTCTGACGAGTGCGTTGAAGTGCTTCTTCTAATAAAAAAATATCTAACCCAGGCAAAACTTGAGATTGATTAATTTTTTTACTACCACCATCAGCAACAGTAAAGGCAATAACTTCCACATTTTGTACGTCAACTATCCAATATTCAGCAACATTAAGTGCTTCATACAACAAACGTTTTTCGCCTTTATCATCAATCAGCAAGAGAAGTATTAGCAACTTCAATAACTAGAGTTGGTGGGGGATAAATATCCAGGTCAATAAAAGAAGTGCCCCAAGGAATGACATCAGTATTTTCCCCAATGTAATAGGAAGCATCAGGTTGAGCTTCTCGAAATCCAGTTTTGCGGTAGGTACAGTTATCTCTACCATTCAGGGCAATATTTTTAGTGGCAGCAAATAAAACAATTGCACCCATAATAACTGCATGGTCTTTAGCGTGGTCATTTCCTAATGGTGACATTTCTATTCTGAGTTTTCCTTTGTTGTAATAAACTTTAGCTTTTTCATAAATTGGGTCTTCAATTATTTGGATATATTCATCCCAAGTTGCTGTTATCCAAGTTTCTGTTGGTAGTTGGGTTTGGGTTTTGTTCATGTTGTGATGATTTCATTCAATAAACTTAGTTGACTCAAAAAAAATTATTAGAAAAGTTTTCCTTGAATATATTCTGGTTGAGCAATAACAGAATTTTTTCGTTTTTTGCTCTGCTCTTTTTTATCAAGATCAACATCTTTCAATTTTGCAGGTCTCCATAAAAGAGTATCATTAGGATTATTTTCTCTGATTCGTTTTAAAGCAGTATTTCTACTGTTAGTCGCATAGCAATATTGACAACCAAAACCACAGGTATCATAAATACCAATATCAACTGACTCAACACAACCACATTCTTCTCTAGTTGGTGCTGCTTTCAGACGAGTTTTAAAGTTAGGTCGCAACATTTTAATAATATCCATATCAATACAGTGAGCTTTTTCAACACCCTCACCTATTAAAGCATCATCACAACAAGAATATAATGTAATTCCTCGTACTGCAGCAATATCTCGAAGTTGCTTAGTCAGTTGTTGTTTTTCTTCTAGGGAAGGATGCTGAAATTTGATGTGATTTTCTACAGCAACTTTACCCAAATTACGTTCTGTTTTACCGTAAAAATTAACAAATGAAAAATAGCAACGTTTTGTATAACCTTCCAGTTGTTGAGTGAGAAAATCGAACTTTTCTAAATGATAAGAAAAGGGTGTTATGTCGCTTAGTAAAATAGGGTCATATCGCCACTGAATTTGATTAGGTGAAAGATGTTCAGATAGCTTTTGAAAAGTTTCTATTGATTTCTCCAGGGGTGGGTTATTAGTTTCTATTGCTTTGGGATAGCCATTAATACTGAAATGGAAATAGTAAACATATCCTTGGTTACTAAGAAAATCAAGGTGTGGTAGTAGTGGCTGAGGATTACGAGTCCAAAATGTTATGGCCAAACAATCTTCTGGTCGTAAAGATACTTGATAAACTTGATAGTTATATGGGTTAAGTCTGTGGCAAAACCCGGCTTGAATTTGATTAATAAACCATTTACTGTAAAATGCTGGAATATCTGTTCTACGACTTGCACTTATAATTTTCATTGTGTTTATTTTCTTTAGTAGCTATATAGTTACTAATTATAATCTTTAGTTGAATTAAACATCAATAAATGGTAGATTATTATTCTTTTCATCCTGATATTGCATCTGCTTATACTGCTGTACATGAGTGGTTGGCAAAACAACCAAAAGCCGAAGGTTACAAAAAGATTTCTCGAAAACAAGTAGTAGAAAAACTTTTAGAAGAAACACTTGAAAGTGCTGCTGCTCAATATTACTACTTTTTTCCTACACACTATTTTAAAGTAATTTACACGCTGGAAAATATCGTAACTTCAGAAAAATTATTGAATTGGATATCTACAAATCAGCATATATGTTTAATAGATGTTGGATGTGGAGCAGGAGCAGCAACTATAGCATTTTTAGAAAAAATTATATCTTTTCGAGAAAAGGAAAAATTTAAAAATTCCCTAGAAATAGTATGTATAGCAATAGATAAAAATCCTAATGCTTTAGCAATATACAAGCAATTTATGGAAAAAGTAAAAAACTTACTCGCTCGCTTAAATATTACATTAATATATCAAATTTATCCTAGAAGCTTACAAGAGCGAGTTTCAAATATAATTAAGTTTATTAATGACCAGTGTAATCAATGGGGTCAACCTTGTATATCTAATGCTATCCTTCTCCAATCTAATGTTATTTCTGGTTTTAAAGCAGGTTTTGATTCTCTTCAAGAAGATTATAAAATATTACAGGAATTAGGAATAACAACAAATGAAGTTATAGATAGTAAAGATGAATTTGGGATTGATGAAGCTCGTGTATATAAATGGTTATTTGAGGATTCAGTAATTGATAATTTACACATTATAACAGTAGGAACACAAGAATATTCAGGAAGTGTAACAACAATAGTTGATTCACTAAAGTCAATATTTTTTGAAAGTGGTCATATTGTAGAAAAACTATCTGATAAATCTGATTGTAAAACTAAGTTTAAGAATCCATATCATAGCAAGTGGTGGAATAAAGAAGATAAAATATACGAATCTAAAAAAGCATTTCATGTAAATTATACTACTGTCATTAATTCAAATTTACAAAAAGATAAAGACTGGGAAGAATTAATTGATTTAAAAAACCTAGAGATGGCATGGGTAAGGGCAAGAAAATATCTAAAATCAGAATCACTACCTGATGAGAATGAATATAGATTATTTGAAATAAACCTTGGTAAAAACCTTGAAAGATTACAGCAGCAATTGAAAGTTTATATAAAAGAAGTTGTAAATTCAGAGGATAATCTAGATTATAAATTTCCGAAAAATTTATCTCAGAGTCGTCTTAGAAGTTTATCAAGATTAGAAGGAGAAATTCTCTCTACTGCAATTATTCAAAATTTTCCAGAAAAGACTTCTTCATTAAATGGAAATAGTTACGCCTATCGTATTTCATCATCTAATAGTGACACAGAATATTTATACAATCCTTGGTTTACTTTATATCGTGATTTTATTGCAAAAGTACGCGATGTAGCACAGAAAGTTGAAAATCAGAATGGTGTAATAATTTGTGTTGATATAGAATCTTTTTATACAAGAATAATTCAAGCTCGTCTAATTGAATTAACTGGAAAAGAATTAACAGAAAGTAGACGGATACATTGGTTATTAAAAATACTCCTTTCAAAAAATTTGGATGAGCATAAAAGAGGTTATGGTATTACCCAAGGAAGTATTGGGTCTGGGTTTTATGCAAATCTTTATTTAAAACCAATTGATGCTAAATTTGGTACCGACGCAAAAGACAATGAGTGGAATGTAAGATTAATTCGATACGTCGATGATATTATACTTATTATTCCCGATAAAAATGATGAAAAAGAAGTTTTAGAAGTGTTGAAACAGGAGTTAGAAAAATTAGGATTGAAACTTAATGAAAGTAAAACAGAAAGATATGATAATATCTCAGAGTTTATAGAAACTTTGGAAGAGAATAAGTTGTTAGAGCAACTGGATAATAAATTTAATGAAATAGTTAATCTTCTCTGGATTTGTAACCATAGATATCGTCAGGAGTTTATTCAAGCAGATAAAAGAGAAGATGATAATCAATGGTGGTATTTAATCAAAATTTATCAAAAATGTTTGCGTTCTATTCATATTTATATTGATGCGCCAGACTTAAGCCGGAGAATATATAAATATTTACGGGATGAAAGAAAACGACAGAAAGAACTTAAAGAAAAACTAGAATTAAAGTTACCAACATTAATTGATGATATTAACGAGCGAGAGATTCAGAATTGGGCTATAATTTTTCAGGATTTTCACTCTGATTGGATTGAAAAAAAGGATATATTGCGAGAGGAACTTATTAAATTATTTATAGATAGCTGGAAAGAATTCTCTGATTTATTAGCACAACCAAACAGTAGAGAAAAAATTAGTAGAACAAAAAAATTAAAGTCTTCTATCCGTTTTGCTTTTAACAAGTTATCTTTACTTGGTCTTGAAGAAATAAAAGAAAAGACCGTCGATATTTTGTGCGAACAACCTTGGATTTTTAGTAACCTATTGCTGGTTTTGGAAAATTTGTCTAAACAAGGATATACCAATGAGAGTATAGTTGAAGTAATAGCTTATTATCAAAATAACTCATTACAAATAAGTGAATATATTCGAGCAGTTGCGTTGAGAGCAGTTCGCTTTTCATTTCAGATTAACAAATATGTATGGGAAAAAATAGTTGAATATTCTGTAGGTCGAGCTTCTACTGTAGAAAAATTAATGGCAACAGAAAGTTGGCTTTATCTAGGTCATCTATCAGATAAATATGTGGAAGATAGTCATATAAAATCTATATTAGATGCTTTACGCACTGAACAAAATAATAGATTAAAGAAAAACTATATATTAATTTTAGGAATGTATGATAATCAACGAATTATTGAAGAGTCTATAGATAGTAGTGATTATATGCTTAAAGCTGCTTATGATATTGCATTAGAAGGAAGTGAGAGTGTACAAGAGTTATTGAGTAATGAAGAGCCGAAAGTTATTAGGGAAAAATACTATAGTACTAAGAGATTTGCTGGAACAGATGGTGAAGTTGATTTATACTAAATTAAGTATATTTAGATCGATATATTCTATAGTTGCTAACTAAAACTCGATAAAAACCACCATAAAATTTATCAATCCCAGGGTCGATTATGCCTTTAAAAAAATCTTTGGCTTTGGTATCAGATTAATTATAATAACTGTAAAAAAAACTTAGGATTTTTCCATCCAGTTAATACACTTTTGTAACTGCTTTTGCATAGTTTCTATATCAGCATAATATCTATGACCATGACCAGGTAACACCCACTCAAAATTATAATTAATAAGTTTAGTCATAGATTTAATTTGTTCTGACCAAGAATACCAACATTGAGGACGAAAAGCAAAAAGTTGATTTAACTGACTAGACCAAGCTAGATGGTCGCCAGTAAATAAAAATTTTCCATATAGTAAGACTGTATGACCCTTGGTGTGACCAGGTACAGGAATAATTAATAGATCGGGACTTAGGGAAAATGGTTCTGTACCAGTTAATTTTATTTCTACATCATTAGTATCTGTAGAAATATCGTCAACATGAAGGATACGTTCACAACTAAAATGTTCTCTAAATTTTTGATGGTCTGCTACATCATCTTGGTGGGTTAAATACATATATTTAATTCCTCCCATTTCTTCTAAACGCTTCACTAATGGAGGTAAAAATTGGGGTGAGTCAACTAAAATATTTCCCTCTGGTCTGAGAATAAAATAACTAGCTGCACCAAAAGATTTTTCTGAATGATATCCACAATGATAAACATTATCTGTTACTAAAATTGGCAAGGTTTGCTGATTTTTTTTAATGTCTTTTGGTGCTTCAATAGTACCGATAGAATTTGTCGGACAAGATAGTAAAGCTTGCATTGCTTCTTGTCTTTCTTTTTCGTTTTTTGGTTGATGATAAACTGCTGACTTATCCCCACTTCGATGAAAAACTGTAGGTGACATCCAGCGACAAGTATCGCAGTCTATACAGGTACTATCAACGTATATATCGCCATTAATATTTTCAGTGCGGCGCAATTTAATTTTAGCCATTTTTACCTATTTAAAAAACTTTCAGATTATATATATGATTAATTTTAACCTTTTCCTGGGTAAAATGTGTAAAATGATTAAAAATATGTTTGTCTCGATGGTTTATGTTGGAAATAAATAGAATCCTAGCTCAAGAATTAAATATCAATCCTAAAAGTATTAAAAATGCTTTGGAGCTTTTAAACGGAGGGGCAACTATTCCATTCGTCGCTCGCTACCGGAAAGAATATACAGGCTCCCTAGATGAAACTCAACTGCGTAATATTTGGGATAGATTTACTTATCTTCAAGAACTTGAATCAAGAAAAACGGTAATTTTAAAAGCAATTTCAGAAGCTGGCAAACTTACCGAGGAACTACAGAAAAAAATTGAGCTTTGTCTGCAAAAAACAGAGCTAGAAGACCTTTATCTTCCTTATAAACCAAAGCGACGAACAAGGGCGACTATTGCTAGGGAAAAAGGTTTAGAATCTTTGGCGGAATTTATTAAATCTCTGAATCATTCCCAAGCAAAATCTATCTCTATTGAGCAAGAAGCTGTTAAATATATTGCTGAGGAAAAAGGAATTAAAAATGTAGAGGATGCTATAGCTGGAGCATCTGATATTTTGGCAGAAGCTGTGGCAGAAAAAGCTGAGTTACGCGCTTATATTCGAGAATATTTTCTCAAATCTGGCGGTTTTAGTTCCAAAATTAAAGATGATTATCCAGAGGGTACGACTAAATTTGAAATGTATCGAAATTTTGGGGTAAATATTAAAGATATTGCTCCTCATAATATGTTGGCTTTGTTACGAGGAGAAAGTGAAGGGGTGTTAAGTCTAGAACTTGATTTTGACCGAGAATTTGTTCTGGGTTATTTGGCAGATTCAGAAATTAAGACCAGAGTGAAGGAAGTCAGAATTTTTTATCAGGAAATGTTCAAAGATTCTTTTAGTCGCTTGATGAAAAATTCTTTGATAAATGAAGTGCGTTCCCAAAAGAAAGCTGAGGCAGATATTGAGTCTATTAAAACTTTTGAAACCAATCTTAGAGAGTTATTATTATCTCCGCCAGCAGGGATGAAACCTACTTTAGGAATTGACCCCGGATTTAGAACAGGTTGCAAGGTTGTTGTGTTAGATGAAACGGGTAAATTTTTAAAATATCAAGCTATATTTCCTCATAAATCTGTAGCGGAAAAACAGCAAGCTTCTACAACGGTTAAGCAGTTAATTCAGAAGTACAAAATTGAACTTATTGCTATTGGCAATGGTACGGCAGGAAGAGAAACAGATGAGTTTATGACTGAAGTAATTTCTACTTTGGATAAGAAACCAATAAAAGTCATGGTTAATGAATCTGGTGCTTCAATTTATTCTGCTTCTAAAGTAGCAATAGAAGAATTTCCCGACTTAGATATTACGGTGCGTGGGGCGATTAGTATTGGCAGACGTTTACAAGACCCTTTGGCAGAACTTGTAAAAATTGAGCCGAAGTCTATTGGAGTCGGTCAATATCAACATGATGTAGACCAAAAATTGTTGAAAAAAATGTTAGACGAGACAGTGGAAAGTTGTGTAAATTATGTGGGTGTAGATTTGAATACTGCCTCAAAAGAACTACTTACTTTTGTTTCTGGTATGAGTTCAACTGTGGCAAAAAATTTAGTAAACTATCGGAATGAAAATGGAGCTTTTAAGAATCGCCAGGAAATTTTAAAAGTGTCAAAATTGGGAGGAAAAACTTTTGAACTTTGTGCAGGATTTTTCAGAATTCGTGGCGGTGAAAATCCTCTGGATAATACAGCAGTACATCCAGAAAGTTATTCAGT
>JBARXI010000977.1:0-12572 GCA_049647275.1 Microcoleaceae cyanobacterium | reverse complement strand
CAATCCTATTTCAGTTATAAATTTTTGGTGGTGGTAGGTGGTAGGTGTTAGGTATTAGGTGGTAGGTAGAAGACAAAATAAATACATCTAAATTTTTCACAAATCATTTAGGATTGCTATATAATATTATGTTCAGTTAAATAATTCTAAATAATAGATAGGGTAATAAATAGATAACAGGGAACAGGGTGGTGAGAGTAGGGAGGTTCCATGAAACCTATCTACAACAAGATTTGATTGATAAGTAGAGAGTGGTAAATATTGTACTTTATGTATCAAATTGTAAACTGGTTCAGAAGTAAGTTATATCAGTGCTTTTAAGGCTTTTATAACTAAATATCCAACACCTTTTTTTTACCTTGCTCTACTTAACTGATTATCCGAACAGAATATAAAATCAAATAATGAACTCTTAAAAAGAGAGAGATATGTAGGAAAAATTTTAATATTTCAGATAACTACAGTCTGTAAAAAAAATATTGATATCGGAAATAATACAGAGTTATCTAACAGATGCCATAAAACTATAAGTACATTTTTTTCTAAGTCTAGTTTCTTTGATTAAATTATGCTATGTTTAGAGAAATTATTTACTTTGATTGTTCAACAGTGAATCAATGACCTACAGCCTAAGAATTGCAGATTTACCCACTAATGAACGACCACGAGAAAGATTAATTGCCCATGGACCAAAAAGTCTTGCTACAGCCGAATTAATTGCTATTCTCTTAGGTACTGGTCAAGGGAAAGGAAAACTTTCTGCTGTCGGTCTCGGACAATATATCTTAAACCAATTAAGTCAACATCAGCGCGACCCTCTCTCCATTCTCCGCAATATTACGGTTCAAGAATTAACTCAAATACACGGTATTGGTACGGCGAAAGCAACAACCATTCTTGCGGCTATAGAATTAGGAAAAAGAGTATTTCAATCTCGCCCTCCAGAGCTAGCGGTTGTTGACAGTCCCCAAGCTGCTGCTGATGCTCTCAGCCAAGACCTGATGTGGCAAACTCAAGAAAAATTTGCTGTATTGTTATTGGATGTAAATAACCGCCTACTCGGTATTCAAGTCATTACTATCGGTACAGCCACAGAAACATTAGCTCATCCCCGTGAAATCTTTCGGGAAGTTATTCGCCACGGTGCCACAAGAGTAATAATTTCTCATAACCACCCATCAGGAAATGTCGAACCAAGCCCAGAAGATATCAACCTCACCCGCCAACTATTAGCAGGAGCACAATTTTTAGCAATACCAATACTCGACCACATCATTATGGGCAATGGGGAACATTCCAGTTTGCGCCAGACAAGTAACTTGTGGGATGAATATCCTCAATCAGATTAATCTTTCAAGATTAATCTTTCAAATTTAGTTTGAACTAACAACAGGTTTTGAACTCTTAATTTGTAGGTTTGGATTCATTGCTGCTTTAGGATAAGCAATACGTTTGTGGTTATACTGTTCCCAAACTTGTACAAAAATTTCTGCAATAGTTGATATTTCTCCCCTTGTGAGACCAGAATCTACAAGCTGATTATCCTGCCAACGAGCTCGCAGAATTTTCTTCACCATCTGAAGCGCATCTTTATGGGTGGCATCTTTGAGCGATCGCAACGCTGCCTCACAAGAATCTGCCAACATCACAATAGCGGTCTCTCGCGACTGGGGAATGGGGCCTGCATAGCGGAAATACTCTTCCTTAACTACCGTTGCTTCCTTGGCAGCTCTTTGTTTAGCTTGATAGTAAAAATAAGCAATTAACATTGTACCCTGATGTTCGGGAATAAACGCCCTAATAGCTTTTGGTAATCTATATTTACGAGCCATTACCAATCCTTGGGTAACGTGCTTTCTGATAATTTCCACACTCACCCACGGATCGTTAATTTCATCATGTTTATTCGGACCACCCATTTGATTTTCAATAAACCCAAATGGATCGTGCATTTTACCAATATCGTGATACAAAGTACCCGTTCTCACCAATTCCACATTGCAACAACCAATAGCTCGTGCTGCAGCTTCTGCCAAACTAGCAACAAACAGAGTATGCTGAAAAGTACCTGGTGCTTCCGATGCCAAACGCTTCAACAGAGGTCGGTTAGGATTAGCCAACTCAGACAAACGGATCGGAGTAATCAAATCAAATAAATGCTCGAAATAAGGACTCAAACCCAAAGCAACAATACTCCAAACCAAACCTGCTACTGCCTGTAAACCAACCGGACCCATAATCCCATACCACAATAATCCAGGAGTAGCACGAATAATTAAAGTTGTTAACAAATACACAGTACCTTGAGTTAACCCCACCCCTACACCTAAAAGTGCCTGTTCTTCACGCGATCGCATCTTTTCTGCTACCACACTACCTACAATACCACCAGCAGCACTTGCCAGCCAGTCGATCTTGTCAACATCCATACCTATTGGCAGCACAACTGATAACAACCCCACCACCGTTACCCCCATCGCCCGACCATAGAAGTTTCCAATCAACAATCCAATTGCTGGCAAACTTGTCCACGGCACTCCCACCGCCACCAGCAATGGCGTACTCAAGCTCAACAGCAACAACAACAAATTATCCCTACATCTCAAAGAAGGTAAAAATTGCCTTTCAACTACAACTACTATGCCAACCGCCCCACTAACGATGCAGACAAAAATCACCAAACCACGGGAATTTACTCCACGGCGACTCAACCCAAAGTGGTCTAGTAGGACAAATGCCTTGCGGTTAATTTTTTCTCCCCCTTTAACAATTACCTCATTGTTTCGCACTTTGTATTTTACTTGTTCAACATTTTGTGCTGCTAGTTCCACTAATTGTTTAATTCCTTCTGGATCTTCAACTAGATTAGGCTCCAAAACATTCTTCAAAATATTAATTGCTAAATCCTCAGCTTCTAATGAAACCACGCCCCTTACTTGCACTTCTAGTCCCTTAGACCATTCCTGTTTAGGGAAATTTGGCGATATTCCTTGAGCTAAAATCCGGTTTTTTACTATTTCGATACCTATTTGAGTTTGTTGCCAAGCAGCATCGGACAACTTTAATAAAGTAGTATTATATATCTCATCATCTTCATTTTTTGTCTGTGCTGCCAACTTTTCTGTAGCTTTCTCATAAAGCTGGCGAGCCTCTGAGATTCGATCTATGAGGCTGAAATAATTTTCTAAGAAATTCTTCTTCCGATAAGCAAGTAATTCTGAAATCGCTCTTTGATCTTTACTGTTAATTACTACTTTGCTGCTTTGAGTATTTACCTGATTATTTTCGGGTAGGGATGTTGGGGGTAGCAATTTCCCATTTTCTGGAGTTGGCCCTGGGTTATTATTATTATTATTTGTAACTCTTGGTAACTCTTGGTCTTGAGTTGCTTGAACTGAACCTGTCGTTTTTGCTTGAGGTCCTGGAGGTTTTTCTTTTAGCTGTTCTTCTACTGTTTCCTGAATAACTTGCCACTTAGCCTCAGAAACTTGACGTAGATGATGTTGGGTAACTGTTGATAAGATTCCTGTATTCACAAAAGGAAAATAAGCAACTATTTTCCTGACTTGATTTGCCTGTGCCAGCAATTCTTCTAGTTCCTGCTCTACTTTCTGATTCACTGACTTATTAATCATATATACAGTGATATTACCAGTTTGAACTGCTCTACGTCTTTCGTCAGTAAGTTTATGATCGATAACTGTATCCTCTTTAGTAGCCCTGATTGTTTGAGGAGCAACAGTTCCCTCGTCTAATTTCGGCTGATTGTAATAACGTTGACCCATAGTAGCTGTCAGGGATGCTATTGCCAGCAAAATCAGCATTGGCGAGGTTGCCAATGTTGACCAACGCGATTTTTGTTGTTTTTTAGTTCGGGGTTTTACTATTGTCCCAATTAAACGTGTCAGATGCATATTTCTTGATGTGTACACATCATTGATTTTTCAAGATCCACCAGTTTTGTGAAGGCGAGGGCGAATCACATTACTGGCCGCAACTGCTGGCATTGGATGGATCGTTTTTTCTGGATTATAAACCCCACACCAAACAGCCCACAAACTTTTTGCCAGCTTCATAATTTCTACCTCGTTGGTTGTGCCCAACAACTGAAGTCCCATTGTTTGTCGCCATCCGACAGGAATTCCTACACTGCTATTGTAAGCTCCTGATAAAGCTCCTACTATACTACAAGTTTCACGAATCCATCTTGTTCTTGCAGCCCGTAATACTGCTAAACCTAAATCTTCTGGGGTACTGAGGAAGCAGTATAAGCCCAAAGAAATTGGAATGAATGAAGCCCAAGAGTGGGATTTTTGTTGCTCCTCACAACTTAGTTGCTGTTGTTCAAGAGATTTGGCACTTTTTGACAACTGAACTGTTGCTGCTTCGAGGCTTGCCCCCTGATTGATTAATATTTTAACCTGTTTCAACTGGTCTGCTAAAGGTTCCTGTTCTCCTATATAATTGATTGTTTTGGGTATGAGAGTCAGTGGGTCAAGTTTTTCTGTCAGAGCTTGGGCCATTACATATCCAATTGCTAGATTGGCTGGATTTATTTCTAAATAATTTCGCCAAACCGCTCCCCATTGCTGCAATTTTTGTTGCAGTTTAAATTCATCCTCATGGTATAGCAGGGATATTGGCAAGCTAGCTATAACTGCATTAGTTGGTGTTGGATTGAACAAGTTATCTTTGGTATCGTCATTATTTATGTGACTAAAATTAGATGATTTATTGTTGACCATCTCTTCTAATTTTCCCAAGTCTGGTTTTGGGAAGATGATTTTACTAGGCTCTAAATTGCTAGTTTTGCTAATTTCTATACTGCTTTTATCACTCCATTTTTGTTGCCATTGCTTGTTAGTTTTCTGCCAGTATTCTTGATGAAATCCCTGTTTTATAATTAAGCTTTTTGCACAACTAACTGTAATTTCTCCCCATTTTTGATAGTTATGATTTTGCTCTACTTGCTGCTCAATTTTACATCCCACCAAATCTCCTAAAGCTGCTCCTAACAAAGCTCCTTGAAATTTACTTAATAGAGAATACTGCATTATATTTTCATTTATTCTAGATTTTTTCTAGTCTTTACATCTAAAATTATGCCATTAATTTTCCTAGATTAACTGGAATTATTTTTATTATTTGAAGCAGGAAGAATGAAGTTGGGAAACTCTATCAATAAATCGCGTAACGTCCCGAGAGAAGCGTGGCGGTCTAGGGATTCATTCATAAAGCAAAATATACCCCGGACTTTGTGTCTCATTCGGGATACTTTTTTTTACTTTCCATAGATGAATTTAGGAGCTTTAAAGCATTTATTTATTGGTAATTTTAACTAAGGATATCAGAAGATTTATTGGCGTTGCACAATGACGAATGATTTGGAATTTGGGATTCAGGATTTGGGATTTGGGGAATTGCCAGAATGATTAATAAACTTGTTTTTTCCTACCATTATTCAGACCAATTTTTGGCAGCATCATTCCATAATGTGCAATCCAGATTTATTAGATATCTGGTGGAAATTAAATATCTCTTTTATCAGACCCTTGGAGAGATTTTCCATGGAATATTTTTACATTCTTTTTGACCAGATGTCTATATTATTCATGGAATTAAATTCGGTTAACTTAGTTATTTGACCGCCTATCATTAAATAATTTACCCCCTACTCACTCACTCCTCTATTTCTTGAAATTAAGTATTTAAGCAAACTGCAAGGCTTTAAAGTTTACTGAGTAGTTATTTGCAAATAAATATTTTAAAAATATTGATTCTAAGTAATATATACACAGTTATAAAAGGATATAGCGTTTCTCAAGCTAGTGAGGTGCACTTATATTTTTATTTCTTTCCTATTGCCTATTCCCTAAAATCTAGAATTTTGTACCTCACGCTTTTTGGGAATTGCTATATAATAATTAATTTAATTGTTAAATAACTATTTTTGATGTAGACTTGCTGCTTGCTACTACATTCAAGCTTAATTATTTCTTGATTTTTCTTTAGAAACTCAATCTGATTTTTTGACAACCACAATATTTTAATAAAAATTTAAGTTAATTGATAAATTAATATAGCAATTATCATTAATTATTTAATTGTCACTTTTTTGAAGATAATTAACTATTGCTTTTAAGCCCAAGATATAACTTTCTGGACCAAAACCACTAATTTGACCTATGGCTACTGGTGCAATAAAAGAATGATGTCGGAATTTTTCCCGGCGATAAATATTACTTAAATGAACTTCTACTGTTGGAATATTAACGCCAGAAAGAGCATCCCTAATAGCAACACTTGTATGGGTATATGCTCCGGCATTAATAAGTATGCCTTGGTGTTGTTCACTAGCTAAGTGAATAGTATCCACCAAGACACCTTCATGGTTAGACTGTAGTATAGAGACCTTAACTTTAAGTGCTTCCGCCTCTTGCTCTAACAGTCCATTTATATTATCTAAAGTTAATGAGCCATATATACCTGGTTCCCGCTGACCCAGAAGGTTTAAATTTGGCCCATGCAATACTAAGATGCTAAACAAATCTACTATATGTGGGATTGAAAGTTACCGACGACGGGAACGGTCGTTGACTGGAATAGGAATTAGTTCCGGTTCTGGTTCTGCTTCTGGACCTAACAGTGCCTCAATTAGCTTACGACTCCATTCTTTTAATTTTTCTAGTACCTTTTCAATGTAATCCATTCTATATACCATTCCCGCTGGATACTCTCACCATACTTTTTGATTTTTTTATACAGTGAGGGGTAAGCGGGGCGGGGTCTACCGCTTCCCTTTACATTACATACAAAGTTGTTCAAAGATTTTAATCAGCTACCCACAAGAATAATTAATTGTGAGTTTTGCTTGTTTTATCTTTAACTTTATCTTAACACTATCCTCGCTGTCAGGCAAAGTGGGCCATTGAACGACAATTGGTTTATTTTCTTAAATATGGACAAAAGTCCATCGTTTGAGTATTATAATTAATTTATTATAATCAACTATTCTAATATTGTGTTCTGCTAACAGACAAAGATAATTTTCTTCTCAACAAATCGAGAGCTGTACAAGCACTGACTCTTCTAATCCAATCTCGGCTGCGTAGAGCACCGAAGCGGTATTCAAAACTTTCTACCTCACCACTTATTTTTGCTATCCCAATATAGACCAAACCCACAGGCTTAGAGTCTGTTCCCCCTCCAGGCCCAGCAATACCTGTAATACTAATTCCCCAGTTAGTCCCCATCTTGTTCACTACCCCACTTGCCATTTGCTTTGCTACAGTATGGCTCACAGCACCTTCAGCAACTAAATCTTCACTATCTACATCTAAAAAACCAATTTTTACTTGATTTTCATAAGCGATAATTCCACCATAAAAATATTCTGAACTGCCTGAAATAGAGGTCAACATACTACCTAAACCTCCACCGGTACAAGATTCTGCTACGCCTAAAGTTTCCTCTGTATCTAACAAAAATTTTCCTACTACCGAAGCCAGAGAATCATCATTAATACCATAACAGTCAATTCCGGCAATATCTCGTATTTTTTGTTCTACAGGCAAAATTAATTTATCTGCTAATTCTTGAGACTTAGCACGAGCAGAAATTCGTAATTTCACCTCTCCAAAATTAGCATAGGGAGCAACAGTAGGATTTTTCATTTCCAACAATGGAGCTACTTTTTCTGCCAAAGCTGATTCTGCAATGCCCCAAAATTTTAATGTGCGACTATAAATAGTTTCTCCACACCAACCCTGACTTTGCATATAAGGTACAGCAGTTTCTTGCCACATTAGTTTCATTTCTGTGGGAACTCCGGGAAAGGTCATTATTGTGACATTCGCCACTGGTTGCCAAATAATTCCCGGAGCACTACCAATAGGATTAGGCAAAATACTGGCCCCCTCCGGGATTAAGGCTTGTTTCCGGTTACTGGCGGTCATGGCGCGACCCCGATGGGCAAATTTTTTGGTAATATCTTCTATTATTTCGGGTCTTTCTATCAGTGAGGTATTAAAAAAGTCAGCGATGGTTGCCACGGTTAGATCGTCTGGAGTAGGGCCTAAACCTCCTGTAAAAATTAATATTTGGGAGCGTTGGGTAGCGATCGCTAATACTTGTTTGATTCTTTCTGGATTATCTCCCACTACGGTTTGATAGTAATGAGCTATTCCTAATGTTGCTAATTGTTGGGCTAAAAATTGAGAGTTGCTATTTAGAATATCTCCTAATAGTAGTTCTGTACCGACACATATTATTTCTGCAATCATAATAGTAATCCTAATTTGATTTGTTATATCCAAACGAAAAGGCGGAAATAATTCCACCATAATAATACGATATTTGATAATCTGCCCTGACCTAGCGAATATTAACTATTTGATTCTGTTTGCAATTGCCAGATTTTTTTGGAAAGATATCTTCTGAGGTTGTTTGACCTTTTACTTTCAATATTAGTTAAGATTGAGATTAATTTTTCGATCTTAAGAGCTGATTTATCAAGATAATTTCCAGAAAGCCTGGCTTTATTTGAAGCGGGGTAATAATAGAATCAAGATAAAAAAAAGTAGGTAGTAATATGCCTTGGCTAATTTTCAATCCTCCTCAATCTTGAATTTAGTAAATACCACAATGCTAGTTAATATTTAGTTGATAAATTAGCTCTAAGCTTCAAACTGAATTTGATTTATTCTATTTCGTTTAGCTCTATAGAGAGCTATATCTGCTCTTTCGATAAATTGTTTTCGATTATCAGAATCTTTGAATTGAGTGACACCGAGACTAATTATTACTCGATTAATCTGGTTAAAAGAGTGAAGTTATATAGACTTTATAACCCTTTCAGCTAGAGTCAATACCTGGTTATAGTTTGCATTAGGACAAAGAATCGCAAATTCTTGTCCACCAATTCGATATAGAGAATCTATCGCTCGGATTTGCTGTTTAACTAAAGCGACAACATCAGATAAAATTCCATCTCCTACCTGATGACTGTAGGTATCATTAATTAAAAAAAAATCAATATCAAAAATAATAATTGCTAGAGCCTGTCGAGTTCGACGGGTTCTTTCTATTTCATAGGTTAGCATTTATGGCATTGCATCATTGCGGGATGATATGCAATGCCTTTGATAAGTTGAAAATATTGTCAAATTACAGGCGAGCGCTGAATACCTAAAAACCCAAATATCAAAACAAGTTTGCACTTTTAAAGCTTTTCTATTTGCAGTAATAAATCAATAGCTTACCAGGCAAAAGTCACATTTATTTAGATTGAGAATAACAAAAAGTTTTTCGGTGTAATCTTGCCTTGGGATGTCTCAATCCACTATTTTCACCCACGACTCTAATCAGGGATATTTTACTGATAATTTAAGCACCGTCGGGAACAAATTTTGGGTAAACTTTATATCCATCTGTTATCCCAAAATAACAGTTCCAGTGTTGGCTCTTTTCCCACAATTTTAATAATGTTTCTGTACTTCTATCTCCTAGATTCCACTTGAGAATAGATGAATAATCTTGAGCTACTGCTGTCCATACCCAGATTTTATCTTTTTTTCTTCCTATAAATGTTTGTAGCTCATCTCATTGCCCAACTCATGGTATTATATATTCATTCTTCTTTTCTAATAACTTTTTTCCCGTCTGTCTTACCCAACGTATAACTGTATTATGATTAACCTTAGTTATGGTCTCAATTGCTCTAAAACCATTGCCATTTACATACATGGTTAAACAATTTTCTTTGACTTCTTGAGAATAACCTACTTGAGAATAAAATTCTACAAATTGATGACCACACTCTTGGCATTGATAATTTGGCTTACCTCGCCTATGCCCATTTTTCCCGCTCTTATTTGATGTACATTCAGGACAGTTAATTTTCATATTTCCGATTGAGCGCTCGCCCGGGTAAAATTTTCTCTTTGATGATAAATCATCCCGCAATTATGCAAGCCCGCATTTATTTCCACTTTCGTCGGTTAAAATCTCCCGTTAATTGATTGACATTCACTAGAGTTTTAAGGTGTTTTTCAAGTTGTTGGTGTTGTTCTCTATTTAAGGCAAAACTAATAATCATCTCCCTAAGTTTTTTAGCTAAATCAGCTAATTCATCCGATCAATTTACTTTGTATTCATTTACAGGGAAGGTTTTATTTTCTTGAATAGCCTCCGTCACTTCTGACATAATTTTTGATAACTGCAATAAGTTCGTTTTAATCCCTATAATAACTATTAATGTCAGTAGCTTACCTAAGAGAATTGCGACTAAGCCAAAGGCCGTTTTAACTATTAAAAAGACTTGTTCATGCTTTTGAGTCAGTATTAGTCTTTTTTCTGTTAACTTTTCAATAACTTAAATTAAAATAATTCCTTGATTTTCTAGAGATTTGTTTTCGTTTGAAATTTTATTAATCCTTGGTTCAGTCGGATATTGATTAGATTCCCATCCCTGAATTATTGTCGCCAGTTCACTATTTAGAAAGTTACTATTTTCTTGGTAAGCTAACAAACGTTGATTAATTTTCTGAAATTGCTCTTTTGAAGAGGTTTTTAATTTCTGCTGGCTGACTTTTATTCCTTGTTCAAGATAATGGTTTAGTTGGTTTTGTTGCGATAATAACTTTTGTTTAAAATCAGCTTGCTTTTGAACCGAGATTTGCTGATTTGTTTTTTGACTAAGTTGTAATAATTTATTGAGAGCTATGTATGTGCTGTTCGAGTTGATAAATTTCCAAAGCATTAGATATTTTTGTTAAGGGGAAATCTAAATATGTCAGTTCCTTCAGTTCTGCTTGAATCTTTTTTAGGGAAACTATAGAATAAATTATTATTATTATTAAACTAATAAATATCAAAAAGGCGACAATTCCTCCAATTTTTTGAGCAAGCGTTAATCTCAAAATAATTCGTCTTTGACTCATTTCTCTTTATTAGATTTTAAGCTTTTAATTGAGTTGTCGCGCTCAATTTATCTGGACTTAGGTATATCCTCAATTATATGCTATAGTATTTTTTTATGTGCCTTTCTATGATTTATTTGCTTAATATTTTAAGCTTGTTTTTGTTTCCAAACTTTCCAACTTGTGTAAATAAGTAAACCTGTAGCGCTAAAAGCATAAATTGTTCCACTAGGAAGACCAGAAAAAGCCATAGCTAAACTTCCTACCCAAAGCGTTAATGAGTAAATAAAAAAAACTGTCAATCTTTGGGATAAACCAGCATCTAATAAGCGATGATGTAGATGGCGTTTATCTGCAATAAAAGGAGATTTGCCATTGCGTAAACGTCCTAAAATTACGGCGGACATATCCAGAATTGGTACTGCTAGAATTAGATATGGCAAAACAACAGAAGTAACCACCGTAGTTTTCACTAAACCTATTACTCCCACTCCTGCCAAAGTAAATCCTACATAATAAGCTCCTCCATCTCCCATAAATATTTGGGCTGGATTAAAATTATAACGGAGAAAACCTAATGCTCCACCAGCTAAAGCTGCGGCGATTAAAGCTGCTGCTGGTTGATCCATAAATATACTAACAATTAACATTACAAAAGCTGCAATACCAGAAACACCTGCTGCCAAACCATCCACTCCATCAATCCAATTAATTGCATTTGCCATACCTACTAACCAAATAACAGTCACAGGCCAACTAAAAATATTAATATGTACCAATCCATAAAAAGGAATTGTCAAAAACTCAATTTGTACTCCTACTATCCAAGCCATACTAGCAGCAATGACTTGCATAAATAACCGAAAAAATGGCGATAGACCAAATAAATCATCAGCCAAACCAATCAGGAAAAAAGTCAAACCACCAACTGTTACACCCCAGATTTCAAACTCTTTTTCTGGGGGCAAAATATTACCAGTCGCATCGATAAATCCTCCTAACCACCAAACAACTAAAAGGGCGATTAGGCTACCAATAAAAATAGAAACCCCTCCTAAACGTACCATCGGCTGTTTATGAATTTTTCGCTCGCCAGGACGATCTACAAGTCCGATTCTCAGAGCAATTTTTTTGATGATCGGTGTAATTAAAAGTACAACCACAGTGGAAATAACTAAAGTAATTAAATGGTACAGATGATGAGGCATCTGAAATAATGGGGGGTTAAAATTTAATAAGAAATTATTGATTGGGCCTAGCATCATCAGGATATGTTGTCAGTACAAAGGAATGAATCAGGTATGATTTTGACTACTCCCCGGAGGTCAGTCACGGGGATTCTAAGCAGATACTACGCAACAGGATAAATCCGTGTTGCTCCGTCTGTTCTTAGCTGACCAAAGATACACTCATCACGGGGACAAGTCAAAGTGCCCCTACACAGTCGGCTTAAGTTTAACCTTAGCTTTCTGCTTACTTTTGTGATTATATTTGCAGCTCCATTACAGTCTGCATTAATTAACCAATTATTACTACTTCTATACAAACCACGCTGTCTTGATGCAGTCGCTCATGGGGGAAACCACGGCAGTCGCTCATGGGGGGGACCCCCAAGACCGCGCTGCCTCCCCAAGACCGCGCTGCATCGCTTTA
>JBARXI010000976.1:0-9030 GCA_049647275.1 Microcoleaceae cyanobacterium | reverse complement strand
CAATCCTATTTCAGTTATAAATTTTTGGTGGTGGTAGGTGGTAGGTGTTAGGTATTAGGTGGTAGGTAGAAGACAAAATAAATACATCTAAATTTTTCACAAATCATTTAGGATTGCTATATATTTTATGCTCATCTATAAACTGAAAAAAATCTGGATTTTCAATTATTGCATCATCAAAAATAGCATTAGTTAAATCAGCATCATCAAAAGAAGTTATTGATAACTTCTCCAACTCTGCAACAACCTGAAAAAACAAAATTACAGCCCATCCAAAAATCACTCCTGAACCTAAAAATAATAAAAATCCCCTCACTCTATTTCCTCCCAAAAAAGAGATAATACCACTCGAACCAATAACTGCTGCAACCCCAGTCAAAACCGCAGCAATAATCTCACTCTCAGCATTAGTAATAGCAACCGCCACAGTTCCAGTAGCGATCGTAGCAGCAGCCCCTGCCATTTCACCACCTATGACACTCGCAAAAGCACTGGCCACAGTAACAGCGATCGCAGCCCCAGCAGAACGGAAAATTAAAGTCCTAATCCGGCCCCCTGAAAATTGGCCCCTACCAGGATAGTCTGCCGAAAATTGCAACCTCTCAAGTCACAACGGCTAAAATTAGCCCCTGTCAGGTCTTGGCCCTGAAAGTTACGATGTCGTAGGTCTTGCTGAGAAAAATCTAAAGGTAATGATTGATTCATGTGATAGTTTAAAGCGAACTTTGTATAAATTAATTATAAAAATAGGCTGAGCAAATATTAAGTTATCAAAATAAATGGTAAATCAGTATGATATTTGCCCAGCTTAAAACAGATACTGTACTAAACCCTAGCTAGTAACTTGGGCAAATATTGAGTTATCAAAATAAATGTTCAACAATTAACAATTAACAATTAACAATTAACAATTACCTCTCCTTAAAAACGGATAGGATTGCCTAAAAGAAAATTTTTTCCTCTTTTCTCCTTAAAAGGAGAAGCTTTATATCTTAATTGTTTAATTAATAATTATTCAGTATTAATTCTTCGGTAAATCAGCCTCATCGTCCAGTAGAAAAAGCATCAACCGAAGCTTTTAAAAAGGCAGCTAAAAATTTTGAATTATCTAGTAAAATTTATCTTATAAATTTATAAGTTAAAAAAAATTCTTTGTCTGAGGATAAAACAATGTCAAATAAATGTTCAAGAAATTTCTGTTTGTTAAGTTTAGTGCAGGATACTTTACTGATTGCAACAGGTAGGGTAGTTTAGGTTTGAAATCTAAAATCGCCATTTTTTGATGAAAAATCTAACTCTACTATCTGCCACACTCCTCACTGCTACATCTGGATTGGTTTTTGGGAAAATACAAGCTGCCTCTGCTTTAATGTGGAACTGGAATTATTCCGGTACTGGCATAGAGGCGAGTGGTAATTTAACTACCAATGATACTCCTGACAATTTGGGTTTTTACCTAATTACTGGAATTACTGGTATGCGAAATGACGAAACAATTACTGGTTTGCCAACTACGGGGACTTCAATACCTGGAAACGAACCTTTTGAAGTTGACAATTTAATCAGTCTTAATCCTCAGCAGTTAACAAGTGACGGTTTGGGGTATTTCACCTCGGAAGGAAACTTTGTTAATATGTTTTTTGCTAGTTTTTTGCAGCCTCCGGGTTATTTTGAGATTTTTTCTGCGCCGCCATTTATACCAGGTTTTGAAAATTTTGGGCCAGAAGATAGTGAATTGCCCGTTAGTTTTTCTGCTACCCTAATCACCGTCCCCGAACCCACCTCCACCTTAAGCCTCCTAGCTCTCGGTACTTTAGGAGCAGCTTCAACCCTCAAACGCAAACTGAAGCCTTCCAAATCCACAGCCAACCCTAGCTAGTAGGTTGGGCAAATATTTAAGTAATCAAAATCAATGGTAAATCAGTATGATATTTGCCCACCTGAAAACAGACACTGTAGCCAACCCTAGCTATTAGGTTAGGCAAATATTAAGTAATCAAAATCAATGATAAATCAGTATAATATTTGCCGACATTAAATGACTAGAATTAACCAAGATTAGGCAAATTAGTATTCAAAGTGAACTTGATATATATGGATTAAATGTTAATCTCATAACACATATATTTTGAATCAAAGAATGAATCCTAATATCCAGCCAATTCCTAATCTAAACAAATAATTAAGCACCCAAAAAGACTGCACAATATTAAGAGAAAATATTCCCCAAAATCCAACAAACTATTATGTCACAAATTCCCTTTTCCCCAGAAGAAATAGCATCCGAAGGCATCAAACGAGAAGAATATCAAGAAATAGTCAACCGCCTCGGTCGCCATCCCAATAAAGCAGAACTTGGAATGTTCGGAGTCATGTGGTCAGAACATTGCTGCTACAAAAACTCCCGCCCCCTCCTCAAACAATTTCCCACCACAGGTAAACGCATCCTAGTCGGGCCTGGAGAAAATGCTGGAGTCGTAGACCTAGACAACGGCATCCAACTCGCCTTCAAAATCGAATCCCACAACCACCCATCCGCCGTCGAACCATTTCAAGGCGCAGCTACTGGAGTCGGCGGTATTCTCCGAGACATTTTTACAATGGGTGCTCGCCCGATCGCCGTACTCAACTCCCTGCGTTTCGGCTCCCTAGAAAATGCCAAAACCAGACGCATTTTCACCGGAGTAATTTCAGGCATCTCCCACTACGGCAACTGTTTCGGTGTACCCACTGTTGGCGGAGAAATATACTTCGACCCCGCCTACACGGGCAACCCCCTAGTCAATGTGATGGCATTGGGATTAATGGAAACCCCAGAAATCGTTAAATCTGGTGCATCTGGAATTGGCAACCCAGTCTTATACGTCGGCTCCACAACAGGTAGAGATGGCATGGGTGGAGCCAGTTTCGCCAGTGCCGAACTCAGCGATAAATCAATTGACGATCGCCCTGCGGTGCAAGTAGGCGACCCATTCTTGGAAAAATGCTTGGTCGAAGCTTGTCTAGAAGCATTCAAAACTGGAGCAGTGGTCGCAGCTCAAGATATGGGAGCTGCTGGCATCACCTGCTCTACTTCAGAAATGGCAGTAAATGGTGGAGTTGGCATTGAATTTGACCTCGACAAAGTGCCAGCGCGAGAAACGGAGATGGTGCCTTATGAATATTTGCTCTCGGAATCTCAGGAACGGATGTTGTTTGTTGCAGAAAAAGGTCGCGAACAAGAATTAATCGATATTTTCCAGCGTTGGGGACTTCATGCGGTGGTTGCGGGTACAGTTATTGAGGAGCCGATCGTGCGCATTTTATTCCAGGGAAAGGTGGCAGCAGAAATACCTGCTACTGCTTTGGCAGATAATACTCCTATTTATCAACGGGAGTTACTTAGTGAGCCACCGGAATATGTGAGAAAGGCTTGGTCATGGAATTCGGCATCTTTGCCACCATGTACGGAAGCAGGTATTGAAGTGCAGGAAAATGTGCAAAGCTGGAATGATATTCTCCTGACTTTGTTGGATACTCCTACCATCGCTTCTAAAAAGTGGGTATATCAACAATACGACTATCAAGTTCAGAATAATACTGTGATGCTTCCTGGCGGAGGCGATGCTGCTGTAATTCGGTTACGTCCGCAAATTTCCACGGACAACCCTATGACAAATTCCGGTGTTGCTGCTACAGTTGATTGCAATTCCCGTTTGGTTTATCTCGATCCATATACAGGTGCAAAGGCGGTAGTTGCTGAAGCTGCCCGGAATTTAAGTTGTGTGGGCGCTGAACCTGTGGCAGTTACAGATAACCTCAATTTTGGTAGCCCAGAAAAATCGGTGGGATATTGGCAACTGGCTGAGGCTTGTCGCGGTCTTGCTGAGGCTTGTGAGGAGTTTTCTACTCCTGTGACTGGTGGAAATGTGTCTCTTTATAATGAAACTCTGGATGCTAATGGTCATCCCCAGGGGATTTACCCGACTCCTGTGGTGGGAATGGTGGGGTTAATTCCCGATCTTAGTCGCATTTGCGGGCTAGGTTGGCAAGCTGAGGGCGATATCATTTATTTAATTGGAAATTCTGGGGTTGCTTCTTTGGCTGCTTCTGAATATTTGCTAAATGTTCATGGTCTGGTTGCTGGTAAGCCGACTGAGGTTGATTTTGATTTAGAACGCCGAGTACAGGCTATTTGTCGCGATGGTATTCGGCAAGGTTTGGTGCGTTCGGCTCATGATTGTGCGGAGGGTGGTTTGGCGATCGCTCTGGCGGAGTGTTGCATTAGTGGGAAGTTGGGAGCGGAAATTAATTGGGAGTTATCCGATCGATCAAATTTCCGGTGGGATGAGTTTTTGTTTGGTGAGGGTGGTTGCCGAATTTTGGTTTCTGTTGCGCCAGAAAATCAGATGATTTGGGAGTCAAATCTTGGGGAAAATTTGGCTGATTTTTGGGCAAAAATTGGTCGAGTTGGTAATGCTAAAGATTCTTTGCAAATTTTGGTTAATGATGGTCTTTCTTTGATTAATTCAGATTTGGGAAAAATGAGCGATCGCTATGACAATGCCATTGAACGTCGTTTGAATTTTTAATGTTTAAATATTGGTTAAAAGTTAAGATTTAGTATCTGATTTTTCTGCAAAATCAACCGTATTTAAACTCAAGAAAACAGAGAGATTTAATCGGTTGATTTACTTGATTTTGGGTCCGAAAATATTTAACCAATTTCTTCAAATCATCTCAACAATAATTGCTAATAGATGGGGATAAATATGTGTATGAAATAATTTTTAGCTCGTGTTAGGAACCCTAGGTTTTGGTGTGTTACGCTACCGCTTTATACAGCAGTTTCCAACTTTATGAAGTACATATATTTATGGTTTTAGGGAGTGGAAAGTGTGGGGAGTGTGGGAGGTGTGGGGAGTGTGGGAGGTGTGGGAGGTGAAACAGATTCACCTGTTGCTTGTACCACATTAACCTGGAATCTGCTGTCGGGAGCGTTTTACTGCGCAACATGTAAAGCGGAAGCTCTGCGCTAGGTGCAAAATTTGTAGGGTGCGTTAGACTGCTAAAATCTAGACTGCGAAAGGCATTTAACAATCCGTCGCCGGGCACCATTGAATATGTGTCGGTCTACTGCCGTGACACAGTGTTCGGAACCCTAGGTTTTGCTCAGTTACGCTACCGCTTTTCATGTCGCGGAGCGAAACACACCCTACTGCCGTGATACAGCCATTACGGCTAAAATCTAGACTGCGAAAGGCATTTAACAATCCGTCATCAGGCACCATTTTAGCTGTTCAGCTGTTCAGCAAAGTCAAGATTGATTTAGATTTTTGATGTTTGACTTTTGTATTGCTTATATTAGATTTAGCTTAATCAATTTTATCGTGCTTTTCACTTTATTTAGCTACATAACTTCTACCCTCTACCTTAAAGCGAGAATTTGTCTGTTATCTCTAAATGAAAATTGCTACAAACTTTAGTTTACAATAGTTCACAATATCAGGTAGGATAGTTAAAACAAGGTTAAGCTATTTTCAGCCTAATCCCGGACAATTTCCAATTTTGAAAAAAGTTATAACAAGCTAACCATCCTGACCAGGAGCTCAACTTCAAAATCATGACTTATAATTACTCCCTCGCTACAGACGAATATTCTGCAACCAATCTCGAACTAGATAAACCAGAAGAAGCTTGTGGCGTTTTCGGTATTTACGCCCCAGAAGAAGATGTCACAAAACTCACCTATTTTGGCTTATATGCTCTACAGCACCGAGGTCAAGAATCAGCAGGAATCGCTACTTTTGAGGGTGACACCGTGCATTCATACAAAGGAATGGGGTTAGTGTCTCAGGTATTTAACGAATCAATATTGAAGGAGTTACCTGGTAATATCGCTATTGGTCACACCCGTTACTCCACCACTGGAACTAGCCGCATTGTCAATGCTCAACCGATAATAGTTGAAACTCCCTTAGGTAGTTTAGCCCTTGCACATAATGGTAATCTTGTCAATACAAAAGAATTACGGGAAGAGCTAATCAAGCGAGAATGCAAGTTTAATAGCACTACAGACTCAGAAATGATTGCATTAGCGATCGCTACAGAAGTTAAAACAGGTAAAACCTGGCTAGACGCTGCCATTAGTGCCTTTCATCTGTGTAAGGGAGCCTTCAGTTTAACCATTGCTACCCCAGAAGGTCTGATGGGCGTACGCGACCCCCACGGAGTGCGCCCTCTGGTCATCGGCATCCTAGATGGCAACCCTCAACGATATGTTCTCGCCTCCGAAACTTGTGGTTTAGACATCATTGGTGCAGAATATCTGCGGGATGTCGAACCTGGAGAGTTAGTTTGGATTACAGAAGAAGGTATGGCTTCCTTCCACTGGAATCAAAAACCACAAAGGAAGCTATGTATTTTTGAAATGATTTACTTCGCCCGACCTGATAGTATTATGGAAGGTAATAGTTTGTACAGCTACCGCCTCAGAATCGGACGGCAGTTAGCAAAAGAATCATTTATAGACGCAGACATGGTAATAGGTGTTCCCGACTCTGGCATCCCAGCAGCGATCGGTTTTTCCCAAGAGTCAGGTATTCCCTATGCCGAAGGGTTAATCAAAAATCGCTATGTTGGTCGGACTTTTATTCAGCCGACTCAGCATATGAGGGAATCTGGCATCCGCATGAAACTTAATCCTCTCAAAGATGTGTTAGAAGGTAAGCGCGTGATTATGGTTGATGATTCTATTGTGCGGGGTACCACCAGTAAAAAGATTGTTAAGGCTTTACGAGATGCCGGGGCAACAGAAGTTCACATGAGAATTTCTTCCCCACCAGTTACTCATCCCTGTTTCTACGGAATAGATACAGATAACCAGGAACAGTTAATTGGAGCTACAAAATCAGTAACAGAAATTGCTGCACAAATAGGCGTTGACTCTCTAGGATATTTGAGTAGGGAGGGAATGTTAAAAGCAACTCAGGAAGACCCAAGTAGTTTTTGTTCTGCCTGTTTTACAGGAGATTATCCTATTCCCATACCAGAAAATTTCAAGCGTTCCAAACTCATCTTAGAAAATTCAGTTCAAGTATAAGATACATTTAACTTTCCTGGCGGGAAGTCCCGCGCTGTAATATTCGATTCAGCGCCGTATGGGAGAGCCACAATTTGGGTATACTGATGGAGACAGGGGGAGGACATCACCTGGAGTATAAACTGCAACTCCTTTGCGGGTTGAAGCGCTACCGCGGGGCTTGCTCAAGCGGAACGTCGGGAGTATGTCAATCAATTCTGATAACTAAACACCTTGAACATACGCAAAACCCTGTTTCTATTTATTCTAGAAACAGGGTTAATTCTTAAATATGAATAAACAAGGGAAGTTATACAAATTTGAGAAAATTATCTGATAAATAACTAATACCATCAGGAATTTTAGATAGGGGAAATTCACTCTGTGCAAGACTTTCCTATTTTACTTTGATGGCAAGCAATTGATTTACCTAAGTAGGTAGGCGCGAATAAACCTCACTATGTAACGAAATGTTGATGCACCTCATACCCAAGGGAATTGCTTCCCTAGCAGAATGCGGAGCAAACCTTCCACTCCGTTCGAGTCGCTTCGGACGTACTTGTAAATTTTTCCACCTACCTACTAAAATTAACCTATTTATAGCAACCTGTTTTCCAAATGGCTCGCAGTCTAAATTTTAAGTTATGGATCTGTAGAACCCAAATATTTTTTCAGATAGGGTGAAAAAACCTCATAAATTAAGGTTAGGGGCTTACCATGATGCCAAAACAGATAATGTCGCCCCCAAAACGGCCCAGATTTCCCAAATGCTAATTCTAATTCCTGCGAGTTACCGTAATAAATTCCCTGGACATCTCGATACAATTCTGTCCTGAGATGAGCTAAACTGGCCCAAATAGGCAAAGACCGATTTTGCAAATACTCATCTACATGACTCGCCTCCCACCAAGATGCAGCATAGGCCAACCTTTGTCCTGAACCCGTTCTCAACCAGACTTGTCGTCGCAGTCTGGGGCCAGGTACGGCATGAATTAAGTCCGGAGCATTATCAAGATCCATACCAATGGCAGACATATCAATCACATCAACTTCAGTGGGTTCGGTGGTCAACAGTTGTAAGTGACGAGTAGGAGACCCATCTCCCAGAAGTAATATTTGCCATGCTGGTGAAAGTTGGGAGTGTGGTAAGCCTTGGCGAACGACTTCTTCTCCTCCCTGCCACAAAGGAGTTAAGGAATACCAAGGATGGGGCTTTGTCACAGAATTTTTGGGTGAAATAGCAGTCAATTTTCTTATTTACAAAACTTAACCTATATTTCTAATCATAGCGTCCCGACTCAATTATTTGTTCCTCCATCTTGAAGAAGTAGTCAGTAGTCGGTAGTTGTTAGGGGCTTTCCAGCCGTTAGCCCGTACGGTAGGACCGACAATGGGGTCGAGGGATTTTTACCCCACCAACCTCCAGTTGCACTGCGGGTGAGGTGTGGGTATTGACATACTCCCGACATTGCACATGGCGCGACAACGCGGTAGCGCTTCAACCCGCAAAGGAGTTGCAGTTTATACTCCAGGTGATGTCCTCCCCCTGTCTCCATCAGTATACCGCTCAACTAAACTTACTCAAACTGAACGAGAAAACCTGAAAGCTTAGTTGAACGCAAGTGGCTCGACCACTACAGGGTTAAACGGCAAACCCTTTATTCCTTGGTCCAAGACATCAGGAATTACTTTTTTAATAATGTTCAACGACCCATTTACGTCTGCATTTAATAATTTATTTTCTCTGGTTTTATACAACCCTCTTGTTACTCTTTTTCCACTAATTTTCGGTTCTCTTGGTGCGCAGTCCCTCACAGGAGTCAGCTACCAGGTGCGTCTGTCGCGCCCCGCGGGTTCTGACCGCTTGCGTCTTGCGCGCCAAGCGGGGTCGCACCGCTTTTTCTCTCCATATTTTGGTAAATCATCTCCATCTAAACAGCTCGATTGAGATGTATAAGATTCTTCTGTTA
>JBARXI010000975.1:0-35592 GCA_049647275.1 Microcoleaceae cyanobacterium | reverse complement strand
TCAATGATTGCTGTAATGGTACAACTGAAACCTCTGACAACCATTCTCTGTCTTCAGTCTTTTTAGCTTGAGTAATAAATAGTTTCTGTAGCTCGGAATTAGTTGGTTTTTTCTGGCTTGAAGTATACTTTTCCTGACAACAAGCTAGACTATCGTTCCAGACTACACGGACACAACCAAATAGCTTTGCGCTCTCGGTGTTTTTGTCCCGGTGTTGGATACATACGATATTTAAATCTAGCTTTCATAATTCCGATCTAAACTAACGATATGATAGCATATTTATCAAACTAAAAGCAAATAAAAAGTCGCCCTAGAAGGACGAGGCTTCAGACCCAGTTTTTCGGTGAACAAACCAGAATCCTTAACACTACCTATGCTTTACTGAATAATTAAGGTTAAAAGCCTTTCCTTGGCTGCCCCACAGGCTATCGCAAGACAAAAAGAAAGAAGGTAAAAAAGGAGAAAAGTGAAGATAATTTCAGTATTTATTCGGTACTCTAAATTATCCGGATATGATCTTATTTCCTAGTCAGGAAGGCAATATGGAGAGAACAGCGAAATATCGCTATCTGTGTCTGTTTGTAGAATCCCTCCTGTATCGATATTGAGTTGGGATTCTGTCAATATACTAGACCTCTGCGAAAAAGATATAGATTTTTTGCAGGAGTAGGCAACAGATCATCTGCTCCGTCAGGCAACAGATCCGTCAGGCAACAGATCCGTCAGACAACAGCGGTGCGACCCTGCGTCGGCGGCAGACGCACCTGGTAGCGCACTCCTTTTCGGCAACAGGTAAGATATTTTTACGCGCGAAGGCACGAAAAAGGATTTTTTAGGGTGACTTTTTCTTTCCGATTCCGATCTAATTAAAAGGTTTATTTATTTTCCACGCCTATGTCTACTGAAAATACTTGAAAATACTATGGTAGTTCAGCACTTAAAACATGGTCTAATTGAGATGATACAGAAGTTGGCAAATATACATAGAAAGTAGAGCCAACACCAGCAGAGCTTTCGACATTAATTTTACCACCCATCATTTCACAGAAGCGCTGACAAATAGACAGCCCCAAACCAGTACCACCATACTTACGAGTTGTGTCCATATCTGCTTGCACAAAAGGTTGAAAAACTTTTTGTACTTGCTCTGGTGTCATCCCAATACCCGTATCAGTCACACTAAAAATTATCCAATCAAATACCTTAGTATCAGAACTAATATCTAATGCTACAGAAACATCTGGTGGTGCATCAGATGTATTATCATATTCTACTGCCAGTTTATTTCTTCCATTTCCATTTTCGTGTTGATTGTGTTTTCGGACTACAGATAAAGTGACGATGCCTTCATGAGTAAACTTACTCGCATTACTCAACAAATTGAGCAAGATTTGCTTAATCTTAGTCCGGTCGGCACACATATTCCCAATTTCACTATTACAATCTATCTCAAGAGAATTACCATTTTTATTAATTAGTGGCTGTATAATACTTTGAACCTCATTAACCAGTGTAGATATCTCAAAATCTTCTTCATATATAGTCATCTCACCTGATTCGAGCTTGGAGATATCCAAGATATCCTGAATAATTGATAGTAGATGTAGACCAGAATCCTTAATCTGCTTCAAATCAGGAATAAAGTCATCATAGCCCAACTCTTCTGAATCCTCTCGCAGCAGATCGCTATAGCCAATAATAGCGTTAAGAGGTGTCCTCAACTCATGGCTCATACTAGCAAGAAACTGACTCTTAGATTTGTTAGCAGCTTCTGCAGCTTCTTTGGCTTGTTCCAACTCTATATGGGCCAATTTACTAGCTGTAATATCTCGGACAATAGCTAAAACTTCATTTTTACCACTGACTACTACCCTAGCTTCAAAATGATGCCGTTGTCGATCGACAAACCACTCATATTCAAATACTTGAACATCCTGGGTTTTTAAAGCTTGCTCAAGATATTGTAAATATTGTTTAGCTGCATTTTCCGGGAAAACATCGGAAATTTTTTTACCTATTAGTTCATCAGTAGACAAAAGTAAGTCATCTTTTCTGGAAGCTTTATAGTCAAGGAAAAACCCATTATGATTGAATAGAAAGATTAAATCTGGGATAGCATCAAGAAGAGCTCTATTTTTAGCTTCACTTTTCCGTAAATCTTCAGCCCTTTGCTTTAAACTACGGATTACTTCCTGAAGTCGGTAGCTCATACGATTGAATGACTCTGCCAAAACTGCTAGTTCATCTCCAGTATGAATATCTATTTTCTGAGTTAGGTCTCCTGAAGCAAGGCGCTGAGTAGCCGTAGTCATTTCTTTTAAAGGTTCAGTAATAGAGCGACTAATCAGCAGTGCCATAAAAGTTCCGGCCGTAGCAGCTACCACCGCAACCATCAGACCTTGATTACGCACGGCTGCAATTTTTTGATTTAAGGGAGCTGTGGACAAACCAACACTTACAGCTCCCCATTTGTTCCGCCCAATAACTACAGCCTTACCTGCTAGAAGTTTGTCAGACTGCCACTCAAAAATTGTTTCATCACTCTGGAGTAAGCGTTGGCCAAAAGCGTCAGGTTTAATATTATAGACCAATACATCGCTACCATAAGCGTCAGCAACTATTCTGCCATCTTTTTCGTAGATACGTCCTGCAGCTAGTACCTCATCTTCTCCAAGCTGCTCCATGATTTCTTCCATAAAATCAGCATCTAGCTTGTAAAGAGAATCTCTCACTGTTATTGATAAAGCATCCAGTAAGATTTCGGCCTGTTTTTTCAACTCACTGCGAAAGTTTTGTTGCTGACGGTTAATGGATAACAAAGTAACACCAGCCACCACCATGACAACTAAACTCGTCATGGCTAGCGTTAACTTGGTGGCTAGCGACCCTTGTCCAATCCTGAATAGGCCCATCTAACTTACCTGTTTTCAACAAGTTCATACAATTGTCGCATTTTGGCTATGCTTGCTTCGGGCGGAAAATTGTCGAATTTTGCTGTATCTTCAAATTTTTTTAGTACCTCTTTTCCCTCTGGAGTTTTATCCATATCAATAAGAATAGTTTTGATGGCCTCAACCATTTCAGGCTTCATACTGTCTCTAACCATGACTATATGGCGAGCAACTTTGTCACTCTTTGCCAAAACTAACATCGCTTCCCGGCTTGCTTCCGGAATTTCTTCATAAGTACCAATGTCAATGGCACCAGCATCAACTTTTCCACTAATTACCCATTGAATGGTATTTTCATCATCGTCGCTAAAAGCAAATCCTACTTCGTTAGTAGATATAGCCGAACTTGCTGAATTCTTTTGTTGGGGATTTAACCCAGCATTAAGTAGCATGGACATAGGCAACATATAGCCTGATGTAGAGCTGATTTCATCAAAACCAAGCATTTTACCTTTCAAATCTTCCAAGGTTTTTATCCCTCGATCTTTCATGGTAAAAATGACAGTGTAATATTCTGATACACCACCCTTCCAGCGACGTAGGATTGGTTTAGCACCAGACTTATTACTGACCCTCATAGCTGGGTAAGGACTATCAAAATAAATGTCTATTTCCCCAGATTTTAGCAAATTGGCCATTTCTTCTAAATCTCCAGCAACATAGACATCCCCAGCTTTGACCCCAAATGTACCTAGCTTTTCTGCTAGATAATCTGCTAAAGGCTGGTAGCGTCTAATTTTTTTTGAAGGATTATTGGATATGTCAGCTATGACTATTGTTCCTTGATCTTGAGCAGTAGCTAACCGATCTGAGGTTGATTCCGACGTTGATGCCGACGTTGATTGTAAGCTACAGCTACCCAAGGCGGTTACAATGCCCAGGATTACTACTTTTGCCAAAAGCTTGCGCAACATTTTATCCGCCTCTCCATTTTTGTATTTAAAACTTCAAAAATATCAATTATTAAATTGATTAACCAAAACTTCCCTCAGCCAAATTTTTAACCGATTGATATTTAATTTGGCCAGGAAAATCTATATCCTGTTATGGGCCTAAGTCTATAGCGGTCAACATGGCCAAATTAATCAACTTTACCAGTTGACTAATTTTTTTTTGTATTTGGCCTTAACTGCAATACTACAATTTGCTGGTAATGTTTCCCCCACTGTTTAGAGAACACTCAAATAGCTCTACTATCTTAACAGAATTTTCGGAGGTTCTGTCCATCTCATGCTCGTGGCGACTCCTTGATTACATTGTACTATATCTGATGTTTTGTGAAGATTCCTTGAAGATTAATAGTTTTTTATATGAAGATTTGGTAAAGATGCCTTAGAACTATTGCATATCTTAAACTAGTAATGCAATTATTCAATATATCTGATTCAAGAACTTTTTGTATTAATTGGGAAGTTGGCATTCTAACTTAAAATCTTCCTTGGTTTTAAGAACGCGTATATTCGCACATACAATGATGTAACTAATTAGTATTCTACTTCAGTAGAATTATGTAGTTTGTTATTGATAATTCGGGAGAATATAAATAATAATTATATAATTATTCTACTAAGAGAAAAACTAAAATCTTAACTAAGCAAAAAGATGCTAGAAAGAATCAAGAAAATTACAAAGTATAATAATTACCTAAGTAAGGAGATACATAATCAATGAAAAACTATCAGGGTATAAATAGACAGACTAGTACAAATGTATTAGGAAAAATCCTTAAACTAACTGTACAATCAAGTTTCGCGATCGCTATGATGGCAACACCAAGTAAAGCAATTAGTATCCAACCCATTGGTACATTTTCTACTGGTGTATTTGATGATAGTGGTGCAAAAATAACTGCTTTCGATCCAGATAACCAAAGGCTTGCTGTTGTTAATGACGATAGTTTGGCATTAGATATTCTGAATATCATTGACCCCACCAATCCAAACCTAGAATTTAGCATAGATTTAGGTCAATTTGGCGATTTTGGTGCAGTTAATAGTGTTGCTTATACTGACGGTATATTTGCGGTTGCTGTAGAAAATGATACAGCAACAAACCGAGGGGAAGTTTTATTCTTTAATCCTTTTGGTGACTTAATAAATCAACTAACAGTGGGTAGTTTACCAGATATGCTCACTTTTACACCAGATGGTAGTAAGTTACTGGTGGCCAATGAAGGTGAACCAAGTGATGATTATACAATAGATCCAGAAGGCTCTGTGAGTATCATAGATGTCTCGGGTGGGGTGGATGGTCTGACGGATGCAGATGTAAAGTTTGCAGGCTTTAAGGCTTTTAACGACAAAATAGATGAACTGCGTGAAAAAGATGTACGAATATTTGGCCCTGGGTCTACAGTGGCCCAAGATTTAGAGCCAGAATATATTACCGTTTCAGAAGATGGAACAACAGCTTATGTGACATTACAAGAAAATAATGCTTTGGGTATACTCGATCTTACTACTAATGAATTTACTGATGTTGTTGCTCTTGGTTTTAAAGATTACAGTCTACCCGGTAATGGTTTAGATGCCAGCGATAGGGATGGTAAAATTAACATTCAGAATTACCCAGTCTTTGGGATTTACAACCCAGATGAAATTGCGGCCTATACAGTAGGTGGAGAGACCTACTTGGTTACAGCCAACGAAGGGGATAGCCGTGAATATCTATTTGAAGATGACGAAGGAAATGAAGTAGAAGCTTTGGTTGAAGAGACAAAAGTAGGAGATGTGGTACTCGATCCAACTGCTTTCCCAGATGCTGAAATACTCCAACAAGATGAAATATTAGGGCGTTTGGAAATCACAAATACCATGGGAGATACAGATGGTGATGGTGACTTTGATGAACTATATGCCTTTGGTGGTCGTTCTTTTTCTATCTGGAATGAAAAGGGAGAATTGGTTTTTGACAGTGGGGATGATTTTGAACAAATAACTGCGGAGTTATTTCCGGAATTCTTCAACTCTACTAATGATGAGAATAACTTTGATAATCGTAGCGATAATAAAGGTCCAGAGCCTGAAGGTGTTACTATTGGTAAGGTAGGCGACCAGACCTTAGCCTTCATTGGTTTAGAAAGGGTTGGCGGTTTTATGACCTACGATATTAGTAATCCATTAGCTCCGGAGTTTATCACCTACACAAATAACCGTGACTTCTCAGTGGAATTTGATGTAGATGAAGAGGGAGACCCAGATCCTACAGACGAACAGTTAGCAGCAGTGGGAGATTTAGGACCAGAAGGGTTAACATTTATTAGTGCAGATCAAAGCCCTACAGGCAAAGCTTTGTTAGTAGTGGCTAACGAAGTTAGTGGTACGACTACCATTTATGATATCGAGCCAGAATCAGTTCCTGAACCAGGTACAATTTTTGGTTTGTTGGTATTTGGTGCAGCCGGAAAATTATTACTGAAGCGGAATAGCAAAACTACTCAAGAGAAAGAGGAAATTTAGGAATACTTCCTTTCTACCCAAAAAGTAGAAGTAAATAGAGGGAAAAATTTCAAAAGGTAACATTTTATCTGGGAGCAAAAATTAGGAAATACGCAAGATAGTTAATCTTTTCCTGGAAGAGAGTAGTTAACATTAATTTCAACTAGAATCAATCAGGCATTGCTAATTTTCACATGAATCAGCGATGCCTTCTTTTTTTTTAAGTTATTGAATTATATTATGTCCGGATAATTAGTGATAAAAAAACTTTCTCCTCTTCTTCTTCCCTCCAGTACGGGTAATTTCGGACCGAATGCTTTCCTTTCGGTGCGGAATGCTGGGCAAACGCTTTCCATAAATTATATATAATCCGGGTAATAGTTATCGTATCGTTGAGAAGTCAGGAGTTAGGAGTTAGGAGAAACAAAGGATTTGAACTATTGAATTATATAATTCGTATTCAATAGAACATATAGCAATCTTATCTGAATTGTGAGATATTGTAGCCTTTTAGGCCATAGCTCCGTCAGGCAACAGCGGTGCGACCCCGCGTCGGCGGCAGAGGTCGGAACGAAGCGCCACCTGCTGGCTGGGCTAAGAGCGCAAGCCGACCTAGCACCTGGTAGCGCACTCCTTTTCAGCAACAAAGATGAAAGAAAAAACTGTATCTTATGAATATAAAAACCACTATATTCTCTACTTTTAGGGAATAGTAAAATTCTCACATCTGACTCCTAATTGCTATATGTATTAAGAGGAAGTAATTTTGCGATTACTGTATAATCGGATTTTATATTACCCCTCCTGACTCCTGACTCCTCTGTGCTTATTTATAACTATTCAACCGGACATGATATTATATAGCGTTTTTCAGGTTAGCGAGGTACAGTCTTAAATATTAAGTCTCTGTTTTTAAGCGGTTCCCTCTAAAAAAAGGGGGTCAGGGAGAATCTGGGTATTTAGGGGGATCTAATCTATTTTCACCTCACCCTTACTAGGAAATACTATAAAAAAACACAGATAATAATAAAAAATCATTATTCTATATTTTTATGATTTTTATATCCTAAATATCATTTCTGGTTTAATACTTATAAATAATCAGGAATAGGGAACGGGAAACGGAAAAAAGTTTGGAGAGTAGGAAGATATCGAAGACGAGGAAAAAGAGGGTTTTCCCGGATTGTTTATTAAGCGGACTTGATATAATACCAATTTAAAAAAAGAATGTTACGAATAATAAGGGGGCTTAAAAGATTTTGTGTTAGATATCTATTCTATTAAAAAGAGATATTCACTCCAATAAGTGCCTACACAAAAATATTTGCACAAAGTAATAGTTGGTAATCTTTGCTGTGCAAGAGTTTTGGCATTTATAAATGAGAAATTAATTTTGTGTACCTACTTAAATGATATTAAAGTGGGCAATTTCGGTAGGAAAAAGCATTAGCGTTAGCTCCTCTGTAAGAGGCAGCATGACTTAGGAAATTTCCCCTACTGACTCCTAGAAAAAGTCTAATTATTTGTAGCACACATTGATCGCGCCTGATATAACGACTTCTTTTACAGAGATATTTATCATTTTGAAATAGGATATTTGACGAAAACTCAAAAATTATAAATATAGCGGTTCTCATCCTTTATGAGATACAGTATTTTTCTCTGTTCCCTAAAATCGGCGTTGCTGAAACTGTGTATGAATTCCACCAATTGAACAACCGAAAAGTCTTGTATAACTAGGTGTTTAATTAGTTGCTAATTGACTATTTATACCTTCATTCACCAACGCCATAAAATTTAAAACTTCTGTACCTCATCTATTTGAGAAGTGCTATATACGGCTTAGTGAATAAATTAGTGAATAAAAATATTATTTTTTGATCTAAAATTAATTATCATAATAAAATTGATATGATATCAAACCTAATATAGTGGCAAAAAGCAAATTCATAATTTATGGCAAAATTTAATCTTTCCAGGATTTACTGGTTTATTCCAGTATTAGTTATCGGAATTTTTTTGATGGGTGCATCCCCCACAAAAGCAAAATTTAAAATAGAACCTATAGGAACATATTCTACTGGTATTTTCAATGAATCAGCAGCAGAAATCTCAGCTTATGAACCGATAAACCAACGAATTTTTGTGATTAATGGTAGTACAAATAAAGTAGATGTTTTGAGTATTAAAAACCTGAATAATCCATCATTTTTATTTAATCTAGAGCTAAATTCTGATGGAGGATCAGTTAATAGCATTGCTTATAAAAACGGTATTATTGCTGTAGCTGTGGCAAATAAAGTTGCTCAAACACCAGGTAAAATATTATTTTTTAATCCTGAAGGTGAGTTATTAAACTCTGTAACAGTGGGTGCATTACCTGATATGGTAACTTTTACACCAGATGGGAATAAAGTGCTGGTTGCTAACGAAGGTGAACCTAATCAAGATTATAGTATTGACCCTGAAGGTTCTGTCAGTATTATTGATATTTCTAATGGAATTAAAAATCCTCAAGTTACTACAGCAGACTTTAGTCGATTCAACACAGAAATTCTAGACGATAGCATTAAAATATCTGGACCAAATGCTACGGTGGCTCAAGATTTAGAGCCAGAATATATTACCGTTTCAGAAGACTCCAAAACAGCTTGGATAACATTACAAGAAAATAACGCTATAGCTATCTTGGATATTGAAACAGGTCAAATCGAAAAATTAGTAGGATTAGGGTTTAAAGATTACAGTCAATATCAAATAGATGCTAGTTTTTTTGATGGCAAAATTAATATTGCCTCTTACAAAAATCTATTTGGTATCTACCAGCCAGATACAATATCTTCATATATCTTTCAAGGTAAAACTTATTTAGTAACAGCTAATGAAGGCGATTCTAGAGAATATGGAGACTATAAAGAAGATGAATTGGTAGGCAACTTACAACTAAAACCAGATGCTTTTTTTCAACCAATTCCTAATGATTTAGAAGTAACAAAAATTCTGGGAAAAACTGAAAAAGACTGTAGCGATAAATGTGTATACGAAAAGCTTTATACCTTTGGGGGACGTTCCTTTTCAATATGGGATGCTGAAGGTAATCTTGTGTTTGATAGTGGGGATGATTTTGAACAAATAACTTCTGAAAAGTTTCCTGACTTTTTCAACTCCAACAATAGTAAAAACAACTTTGATAATCGTAGTAATAAAAAAGGTCCGGAACCAGAAGGAATTGCTATAGGTAAAATAAATGGTAGGATTTATGCCTTGATCGGGTTAGAAAGAATTGGTGGTGTAATGAGTTACGATATTACCGATCCTAACAATGCGTTTTTTGTCGATTATGTGAATAATCGTAATTTTTTAGGAGACCCTAATGCTGGTACTGCTGGAGATTTAGGACCGGAGGGATTGTTATTTATTGACTCATCAAAAAGTCCTATAGGTAAAGCACTTTTGGTAGTAACAAATGAGGTAAGTGGAACGACTACTATTTATTCAGTAGAAAGTTTATCTCAACAAGGGTGGGTCTGGGCTGTATTGGTTTTAGTATTAATTATAGTTGTAGCTCTGGTATTGCTGAACAGAAATTTTGGTAGTAACAAATGAGGTAAGTGAAACGACTATCATTTATTTAGTAGAAAATTTATAGCGTTTCTCACCCTTTATGAGGTACAGTTATCTTTTTTATTCCTATTCCCTTCTAGAGCTGTTGCCTAATACCAATTTCATCAACTATAGCTACACTTTTAGAAGTAATCTATTATCGGAAGTGCCCTCATGTCAGGAGTAGTTAAAATTGAAATAAATGAATCAGTAGAAACTCTCAAAAAACTTTTAAAAAATGCGAGTACAGCTCAATAAAAGGAAAAAATTAAAACTATTTACTGGTGGAAAACTCAAACGGTAGAAACAGTAAAATAAATTGCGATAATGTTAGGACGCAATCGGGTAACAGTACAAAAATGGTTAGGTAAATATCGTACTGGCGGATTGAATCTTTTACTAGAACTAAAGATAAATCCAGGAGGTAGACTAAGCTCAATTCCACCGAATGTAATAGAAAAATTAACACAATAATTGCAACAGCCGGAAGGATTTCAGAGCTATGGTGAAATGAAAATGTGGTTAACAACTTGCTTTAACATTGATGTGTCAAGTGCGAACAGTTCATCAATTAGTTAGATATAAATTAAAAAGTAAATTAAAAGTCCCACGGACAAAGCATATAAAACAAGACAAAGAAGCTAAAAAAAACTTTCATCGCAAATAGAAGAGAAAATTAATTTAATTAATCAACATAGGGTTCCAGAAAAATCAGACCAGAAACAACCCATTCGCTATTGGTGTCAAGATTTTTGCGAAACATTCGGGAGGAAAACTAGAATTGGATTAAAAACTATAACAGGTAAAATTATTACTGTTTGTGGAGTAAAAATGATGGGCGTATATCAATGGTTAGCGTGAATATTTATGGCTTTATGGTTTAGTTGAACCAAAAACAGGAGACTTATTTTTTTATGAATTTAGTCATTTAGATACCCCTGGCTTTGAAAAATTTTGAGAGCTTTTTGTACAAAAATATCATTCATGAAATTCATATAATTCAGCTAGATAATGGGCCGGCACATCTAGGAAAAGAATTGTCTATTCGGGGTAACATAATTTTACTATTTCAACCTCCTTATTATCCTAAAGTTAATCCAATTGAAAGATTTTGGTAAGAGGTGAAAAAATTATTGAAAAATCAAGTTTTCGATTCATTTGATTTCTTAAGAAGAATCCTGAAAAATATATTAGGTAGATTTAGTCAAAAAGATATCGCTTCTGTAACCGGATATGATTTGCTTCTTGAAGCATTATGTGTAGTCGAACTTGAGGAAATTGATATAAAACAAACGAATTTTGTACCTCACGCTTTTTGATGCTATATCTCAACAAGGATTGGTCTCGGCTGTATTGGTTTTAGCAATAATTATAATTAATTATAATTGTAGCTCTGATATTGGTGAACAGAAATTTTGGTAGCAACAAATGAGGTAAGTGGAACGACTACCATTTATTTAGTAGAAAGTTTATCTCAACAAGGATGGGTCTGGGCTGTATTAGTTTTAGTATTAATTATAGTTTTAGTTCTGGTATTGCTGAACCGATATGATAATAATAAGCCTACAGATAATATTTGATTTAAATTCGATTTATCATTGGGCGGATTCTTGTACAGAACTTTGAATCCGAATAAGTCAATTTAGGATAAAAAAACATCCGTAGACATATTTTGAAAAACCTTGTAGAGACTTTCCATGGAACGTTTCTACAAGGGTTTTAGAAAACAAATGAAAAGAAATATTTAATTTCCACGCCTTCTAGTAGGGGAGGGTTTTGCTTGAAGATAAAATACAGTTTACCGAATAATTAACAATTAATAATTAAATAATTGAGGTGTAAAGCCTCCCCTTTAAAGAGGAAAAAAGCGGTCGTTTAGCTAGCGCAAAACTACGTTAATGCTACGCAACATGTAAAGCGGAGCTTCCCGTAGGGTGGGTGGGATGGCGTTTTGCTGGCGCACAACTGCGTTAACGGCTTGTCGCCGACATGTAAAGCGGAGCGGCTCTTGCAGAGCCGCTCCGAAGATCGCCAGATCCAATCGACCAAGAGAAGAAAAATGTTTCCAATTGTGTCAATCCTCTCTCTTTTAAGGAGAGGTAATTATCAATTATCAATTATCAATTATCAATTATCAATTGTTGAACATTGTGCTAAACTTATCTAAACCCGAAGGTTGCGAGGAACGTTTGCGGAGCATTCCGGACCGAAAGCAATCTCCCAAATGATATTTGAGTTTTAGAGTAGGGGTAATTTCCTTTTTTGCCGAATGCTGTGCAAAGGTCATGCTCCGTAAACATCAATTGCCTTTAGAAAAAACACAATCTATAATAGATACTTTACGTAAATCCTGTATTTATCAAAACTGAATATTCAGCCTTGTTTCATCCTCAGCAAAGAAACACAAATTAAGAAGGATTATCAAAGTTAACTACTCCCTGATAACCCGATAATTTGGCTAAATTCTCTAAAGACACTACACCCTCATAAGTTTTACCATTAATTTCCCAAGTAGGGTATGCTTTAACTTGGGCTGTTGTGCATAAGTTTGGCTGAGGATTTTTTCCTTTAGGATCGCATTCAATATAGTTGAGTTTACTAACAGCTTCTTGACCAAATAACTGTTTTTGATCCTTACAATGAGCACACCAATAAGCACCATACATTTTTGCCCCCACCTCTTTCAGGTGTGCCGCTAAAGCCACCTTTGCAGGAGTAGAAGTAGTTGTAACTCCATAAATATCTGGTTTACCAGCAGTCGGATTATTAATCGGAGCATAGACAGCAAATGTTACCACCATAGTAATCATTCCCACAATAATCGCCGTAAAAATTAACTGCCCAACGTCTTCCCAATTACGACCGATTAATGTCAGAATAAATAGAGCCAGAGAACAAACAGCCGAACCTATGCAATAAAAACAAAGAGATTTAATCTCAAATATCATCACATACATTAGATAGCTGCTGAAGAGAGTCATTGATACTGCACCCACAAACATTAGCAGCCAACTCCAGTCTTCTAACTTAGAACGTAATTCTTTTTGAGAATCCGGATTAATCAACCAAGGGCCAACTGCCATTGTTCCCATGCCAGCATAAGCTAAAAAGCCAAACAGAGCTAGAGGCAAGCCAAAAACAATTGCATAGGGGCTTTCAAGTACTTTATCGCAACCAGATACAGGGCAAACAACTGTTCCTCCCGTTAATTTTTCTATAGCAAGATAGGCAGTGATTATCGCGCCTAATGTGGCGATGCCAGCAATAATAAAACGTGAATTACGATACATCCAGGGTTTAGAGCGTTTACTACGCATTTAAGACTCCTATTTAATATGGTTTCTGTTCATTAAAGATTATTGACATTCCAGCGGCCTGGAGGGTCAGAAATAGATTTGTATAGTAAACGATTTTATCTAGAATTTCGATGAAATACAGACAATTTATGCAAATTTTTTTATTATATCATGTTTTGATAATGACTTATACAATGTCCGGTTGAATAGTTATAAATAAGCACAGAGGAGTAGTCAGTAGGGGAAATTTCGTTTCCTTCGGAATGCTGCGCAAACATATTTGCGGAGGATTCGGAGGAAATTACCCGTACAGCAGGAAAGAAAGAAGAAGGAAGAAGGAAGTTTTTTATCGCGCTATTAACCGGACATGATATTAGAAGAAACAGGACTTACGCAAAATTTTTTGTGATACCCTAGCTCTGATTTAAGGTGTGTTGCAACCCACGCTACTGAAGTGACCATGTAAAACAATACCTAAAAAAAAGATGGGGGAGTGTGGGAAGTGTAGGGAGTGTGAGGAGATAAAAACACCTAGAAACAAAAATAAGAGTGCAGTCTTTAAGAGTGGTCACTCCACTACAAGTGGAATTGCTGCATAAATTCTGCGATCGATTGTAAAGGCTTTGAGCATGAAGATTTAGGAATAATGGGTGTGTTTCAAATTCAATGGCAATTATACATGACTCGGCGCTATTTTAAAGTTAATTTAATTACAATACAGTTAATGTACTTCTAGTGATTTTTTATTTTGTCAGTTACTTAAACTCGACCTATTAGTTAAGATGCTTACTATTAAAAGAGGTTGGCTCTAGTAATATTGACCCCAGTAGTATTGAGGCTATAAGTAAGGGGTTGTTTCTGTATATATTCTACATCTATAAATCCTAAATCATTGGTAAAAAAAAAACAAGCACTAGATAAAAAGCCTAAAACTATTACCTATGTTGTTTTTTGCCTGTCACCCATTTAATTTTTGTAGAACTTTTTCACACAATCCAAATAAGACTGCTATATTATAGTCAATATGTTTTTATTTCTTATTAACTCCTATTTACTGTAGTCAATGCATCATTTTTGAGAAAAAATAACAATATTTGAACATAATTTTTTGTTGAAAATTTACTAAAAAAATATAGTGATTAATCTAAAAAAAATAATTATAATTTTTGCAATTTAAATGTTCTATGATTTTGATAACTTTAATATTCAAAGGTAACTATAGAAACAAATTATTATTTTGATAAATAATCTCAAAAAACTTGACAATTTCAGCCAAGGGGTGTACTTTCAACTTCAAGTAAGTCGCTAAAATTCTAGATAAAATTATATCATAAATATTGATAATTTTTGCATAATTTTTCAGTAATATTGAAACGATGTCAACTAATACCAATCAGACAGTTGTTTAACTGAGTTCTTATACTCAAAAAAATAACCAAAACAGATAAAAATAAAAAAAAACCGCGAATAGTATAGTATTTAACAATAGAGAATATAAACTTAGAGATATAACTAAAAGTATAGAAAGTAATTCACTCGAGACAAAGTAAACAAATTATCAGGAGGTTACCATGAGAAAGTATTTAATCCTATCTGCACTGGCTTCTTTAGGAGTTTTCTTACAAGCAGGATCGGCTAACGATCAATATGAATGCAGTTATAAGTACAAAGTTGGTAATAATGATTGGGTTCAGGACACCAACAGTGCTACAACTCGTTCTTTAGCAAAAAATTCAATTGGAAACTTCCTTGATAATAAAGAAGCTGAAGCCAATAGATCTGGCAAAAGTTTTGACTCAGCTCAACTATTTTGTAGAGAATCACTAGGAGATTAATTTTACAGTGGTCTTTGGATAACTAATTTCCAAGACTATCTGACGATCTTTGGCTGCTATTAATGGCAATCTTCTGATAATAAAAAACCTAGCTATAGTGTTTGAAGCTATTAGCAAAAGGTTGCCTAATGTCAGCAAAAAACGGTATTGTTATTGAACCTGAAGTAGTGTAAGTCAAGTTTAACAAACTAGCGGGAATTCCCGCGTTTTTCTCAAAGGAAATGTCGGGATAAAAGTGTACTATACGTACTATAATAGAAAGACACAAGGGGAGGAAATCACCTAACTGGAGTATAAACAGCGACTCATTTGCGAGTTGAAGAATCCCGTGGTGTCGCCTAAGCGCACTCTCAGCAGTATGTCATATCGAACAAAAATTAACGATCGAGACTCAAGTAGTTATGTTGTAAGTAGGTGGGCATAATTAAAGATCGAGCAGTAGGGTGGGCAATGCCTATAAGTTTCTTTGTATAAAGGTTTTAGCTTTCTGCACGCATTGCCCACATTATGCGTTTATTTATGCCGACCTACTTAGACACCGAAAGCAGGTTTTAACTTTCCTGGCGGGAAGTCCGGCGCTGTAATATTCGATTCAGCGCCGGGATGAGAGCCAGGACATGGTATACTGATCAAGACAGGGGGAGGACATCACCTCTGTATAAACTGCAACTCCTTTGCGGGTTGAAGAATCCCGCGGGGCTCGCTCAAGCAAGGGCGTCGGGAGTATGTCAATAGTAGTTGCTATTTATAGAAGTTCTCTTTTTTGAGGGAGCTTTTTTCTATTTATAGCTCGACCAAGATAGCTCTGAAAATGTGAAGTGTTCCGCAAAGCTATGTTAATAGACATAGGCGTGAAAAAGAATGTAGAGACGTTCCATGTAAGGTCTCTACAAGGGTTTCAGAAAAGGAATATTTAATTTCCGCAGATGTTTAATGCATTCGTGTCTCAGTAGTATGATCGATAACTAATGTTACTTACTTGATATTCTACTGAGCAAAAACTTAACTATGCCCCAAGAAAAACTCTTGTTAACACCAGGCATCCTCTGGGAAAAAATCAAACAACAAACTCAACACGCCCAAGAATGTGGCGCACTCCAACCCATACCCACCAACTATGAATTTGTCGAAGATAACAATATTCATTTTCTCGTACGCATTTTGTCTAACCTTTCCCGCAAACAAGAAGCTCAGAAACAACAAGAAAAAAAGCAAGTTGCCAGTGGCAAAGATTTTAATCCGTTTTTACCTTATGAGCAAGATTTATTTGTCGCCGACATTTCCAGTACCCACCTCTGTTTGTTGAATAAATATAACGTTGTAGACGAGCATCTACTGATTGTCACCAGAGAATTTGAGGAACAAGAAAACTTACTAACATTACGAGATTTTCAAGCTTTGGGGGCTTGTATGGCAGAATTCGATGGTTTAGCATTTTACAATGGAGGGAAAACTGCCGGAGCAAGTCAGCGCCATAAACATTTACAAATTGTACCTCTACCACTGACACCGGATGGAGCGACACAGACAAACAACCCCATCAAAATACCTATTGAATCAGCGATCGCCTCCGCTAAGTTTGATGACAAAATTGGTACTATTGCAGAATTTACTTTTCAACACGCTTTAGTTAAGTTAGACCCTAGCTGGGTAAATTCTCCTGTTGACTCTGCTGCTAGAATACTTGAATCTTACTTTACTCTAATCAAAGCAGTTGGTATCAAAGGTAGTGATGGCATGAGTGGGAAACAGTCAGAAAGTTATAATCTTTTAGTAACACGAGAATGGATGTTAGTTGTGCCGCGAATGGAAGAAGAGTTTCAGAATATTTCTATAAATAGTTTAGGATTTGTCGGAGCAATGCTTGTAAAAAATCGGGAACAAATGGAAATTATTAAACAAAATGGTCCTCTGAAAATTCTCCAAAAAGTTGCAAAAAATTAAGTTTGAAAACCCCTTATTTTTCAACCAGGGATGAAAACCAACTACTGATTTTAATCTGGCTTTAGGCTTTTAGTTAAACCAATTTGATCGAATAACAGAAGTAGGGGAAATTCATGTTTGCGGAGCATTCCTTCAGAAATTGCCCCTACTCCTAAAAATTTGTACCCAGGTTTTTTCAATCCAATTGGTATTATAGCAGTCGAAGCAAAGGGCGCGGACATTACTAAATGCTGTTTGCTTCCGCATTTGGGAACCGAAAACTCAGTAGGGGTAATTCTCAGTAGGGGTAATTCTCAGTAGGGGTAATTCATGAATTTCCCCTACTTCTGACTTGCGCATAGCGCTATAAACGGAGAGGGTGGGATTCGAACCCACGGAAGGTCTCCCTTCAACAAATTTCGAGTTTGCCGCATTCGACCACTCTGCCACCTCTCCCTAACAACTCAAAAGTTACAATCAAAAAGTCAAAAGTTAATTTGAAGTTTTGACCATCAAGATGAATAAAATATAGTCACTTTTTCGATTATATCATCAGAAGAGGGAATTATCAACCTTATCTGATTCTAAAGTAGTTTGAAAGTCGGCAGTTGGAGTCCATTGAATTGCACCATCACGACCCGTCCAAAATAGACGAATATTATTTTCCTGGAAAAATTCTACCATCTCTGGATGGACAGAAGTTGAAGAAGCGATCGCCACGGATGGCCGAATAATGTTCAACAACTCTCGATTCAACTTATTCCCAGACCACCAAAGTACCTGAGTCTGCTGAAAACTTCTTGCAGTGAGTAACTGACTTTGCTCGGCTAGTTTAACATCCCCCAACAATAACCAGGTTTGGCCATGAATCAAAAATTCTACGATCGGGGTCTCAGAATTAATTAATTTCATTTGGGTTGAACCCAATTCAATAGTTTGATTATTTACTAAAGTGTAATAATCAGCCTGACTAGCTCCCACAACATCCAGCACGGGTTGATTATTCGTTTGATAATTCTTTTGATCGTCAGCATCAACATCATAAAATGTTTTAACTGTCAAGCTCTTAAAAATATCTTGCCACCCCCCACTAAGACCTTTTTGGGAATGAAGAGCGATAGACCAATCAATTTTATTAATACCTTGCTGCCGTAAAAATGGTAAAACCGTAAACCTGGCTGTATTTTCATCCCCAACGTTGATCAGAGTGACTTTCCGTCGGTCTTGAATTACAAACACAGGTTCCTCCGATGAATCAAGAATCGTAGCTTGAAATACAGAAGTCCGAGTATACCAAAGAGGAATAATAATAATAGCGATCGCCAAAATCAGAGCATACTGCCAAAACTTCAGAGAAAACTTTCTCTTCTTCCTCTTATCTGTTTCTAGTGGTCTACTTCTCAACAACCATGTAGCAAAAATCAACCCATAAAGCACAACCAACTGATAAACCGATATCGCCCCCACTGCCACTTGATTTCCTGGCAACGCACTAAAAAACTGCACAATTTCAATCAAAACCCTAACTGGAAAATACAAAATTCCAGCAATGATACTACCTAGATCGGGATAAATCAAAGCCACCATTGCACTAATAAACCCACCCAGTGTAATCACAGCAACCAAAGGCGCAGTAATAATATTCACCAAAATAGTGTAGGGCGACACCACATTAAAAACAGACAACAATAGAGGTAACGTCCAAACAGAAGCAGCAATAGGAATAGCAATCAAAGATGCAATACCAGAGGGCAACCAATCCAAGCGTTTCATTAACGGTGGCACTGTCACCAACAATCCCAGAGTTGCCAAGAAACTCAACTCAAATCCTAAATCCCAAATCCACAGAGGATTGATTAATAGGAGCAAAGTAGCAGCCAAAAGCAGAGAAGCTAATGGTTTAACTTGGCGTTGAGAAACAATAGCAACCAAAGCTGCAAAACCCATAAATGCCGCTCGCAGTACAGAAGGCGAAGCACCTGTTAAACCCACATAGATAATTAAAGTCAGAATGCCAAAACCAAATCTTGCTCCCGAAGGCAATTTTTTAGTCAAAGTTAGCACCACGCCCAAAATTAACGAAATATGAAAACCTGACGCTGCCAAAACATGAGCTAACCCCACCTTCACAAACTGGTCTCGTAGTTGATAAGATAAATCCACAGCCCTACGCCCTAATACCATTGCACTTACAAGTGGACCCTCTGGTACCCCCAACGAACTCACCTGAGCGCGAATAATCCGCTGTCGTATTCGACTTAATCCCCAAGTATTAATCCTTTCTTGGTTAGTGGTAGTGAGTTTATAACCTGTAACGCCAGCAAAACTACCTTGTCTAGCCAAGTAACCACGAAAATCAAAACCTCCGGGATTAGTTGCTGGTGATGGTTTATATAAAGAGCCAGTTATTGCCACCGACTCACCAGGGTAGATACCTGTTGCTTGCAAGAGGGGCACTGTGATATAAAGTTTACCTGTAACGTCTTGGTGTACATTTGCCGAGCCGTCAGTACCGACTATTTCACTCACTTGAGCTACTTTTAGCCAAAGCTGCGCTTTTTCGGAGCGAGTTTTGCGGGGAAGGGAAAGCACTTTTCCGCGAACAGTAACTATTTGTGCTTGGGAGTTACTATTAATTGGGATGATTGTACTAATGTCATTTTCTGCGGGTTTGGGTACTTGGAGTTGAAAATAAATACTGGCAAGAAAAGCAATAATTCCTGCAGTTATCCACAACCAATTTGAATTTAGCAGAGATTTTCTTTCTCTTTTGGGGAGTGAATCTGGAAACTGACTACTTCTGAATAGATTGTCAGAATTTATTTTTTGCACAGAAGTTGTGACTTGCTTTCTGGTTGACCTTCGCAAGTCTTCTCTATATATTTGTTGTACGATAATTGCTAATACTAATCCTAGAGTTAGCACGCCATATATACCCCAGGGAACAATGGTGGATACTAGCCCCATTATGTAAGCTAGGCAAATAACAATCGCTACAGCTTGATTCATGTTAAAGAAGGAAGGCACGACATGGATTTTAACATGGATATATGGATGATTTGAGTGAATGTAGAATAAAGCGGTTAGTTTTAGTCGGGGTAATTTCGGACCGAATGCTCCGGAAAAACTCAATCAGGGATTACTTCTAACTTCAGTAGGAATAATTCATGAATTACCCCTACTTCTCCTACTTATTTAATAATTGAAAAAGCCATCAAGCATAGGATTACTTTTTCAAAATGGTTTAATTGCTGAAACTAAATAATTTAGATAAATCAAGCGATATGGTCATATTCTCAGAACTTACGCAACTGCTAGGGATAACGCCCGAATTTTGCGTAAGTTGTGAAAATACTAAATAGCTAAACCAAGTCTTAAACCGAAAACTGCATGAACAAACATGATACAAAGTGCGATACTACCAAGATAAGCATGAGCTGTACGCAATGCTGCTTGATTTCCACCAAACTTTGTCACAGAAATAAAACCATTAGTTGCTAGCAATGCCAAGACTACCGAACCCGTCCAAAAATGAGGGCTTTCAAATATTTGTTCTTCCTGCATCACCAGAGATAATACCCCACCTGTATAACCTAATGCCATAAATAGAAACATAAGTGGTGCCATCTTACGATGATTCGAGCCACTTTCAAGAGCGATCGCTTCATCAGTGACCACTCGTCTACGCCATCCGGTTAAACCAACAAAACTACCCATAACAAATACCACGATCGCCATCATTAATGGATGTCCCCAATGTACAATGGGTTCTGGCGTACCGAAATTCCGGAATATGTCAGCTATAGGTTCTAAAAATTCTCTGATTTCCATTTTTTTGTCTCCTGTTTTGTGATTTCAAGTTCAAAGTTTTAAGTTGAAGATGTCGCTGAATTTTGTTTTATTAGTAGTTATAGAGTGGGCAAATCTTAAATGATTGATATTAATCGTGAATCAGCCTAATATTTACCCATCTTATCCAGTAGCTCTCAGACAAAGCCTCGCACCTGATGTTTGGCATCAAATTCAACTTTTCAAGTTTATGCTGCTTTAGTCCGATCCTCTGGGTTTTGTTTCAACAATGGGAAGTTAAGATTTTCTCGTTGTTCTAAATACAGTTGACCTACTTTTCGTGCGAGATTACGAATTCTACCAATGTAACGGGTACGTTCGGTGACAGATATGACTCCTCTTGCATCAAGTAAGTTAAAACTGTGAGAACATTTGAGAACGTAATCAAGACTAGGTAAGACTAATCCTTGTTTTGTCAGTTGTTCGGCTTCTTTTTCATAGAGACCGAATAAGTTAAATAGAAACTCAGGATTAGATGCCTCGAAGTTATAGGTACATTGTTCGATTTCTGCCTGGAGGTAAACGTCTCCATAAGTGATGTTATCGGTCCAAGCTATTTTAGTTATAGCATCAACTTCTTGCAGATACATGGCAAGGCGTTCTAAACCATAAGTGATTTCAATACACACTGGTCGGCAGTCTATGCTACCACATTGTTGAAAGTAGGTAAATTGAGTGATTTCCATGCCATCTAGCCATACTTCCCAGCCTACTCCCCAAGCTCCAAGAGTGGGAGATTCCCAGTTGTCTTCTACAAATCTAATATCATGGTCTTCTGGACGGATACCCAGAGCGCGGAGAGAATCAAGATAAACATCTTGAATATTATTAGGAGAGGGTTTGATCAGAACTTGATATTGATAGTAATGTTGAAAGCGGTTGGGGTTTTCTCCGTAACGGCCATCCGTAGGACGACGACAGGGTTCGACGTAGGCGACTGACCAAGGTTCAGGGCCTATTGCCCGCAGAAAAGTGTGGGGATTCATTGTGCCTGCCCCTTTTTCGGTATCGTAAGGTTGAGCGATGAGACAGCCGCGATCGCTCCAGAATTGATTTAAGGTGGCTATGACTGATTGGAAGTTCACTGAGTTTTCTTTGATTGAGTTTATATGAAATCAGGGCATTTTAGGGATATTAGGAGCTATTTGCTCCCTTCCGCTCCACGAACGCTCTTTTTATTTCCCCAAATCATCTATCTAACATAAAACTATTATATTGTCAATGACTGTAAATATAAAAGCGATTGTTTTTTGATTCTTTGTGCGATAATTTAATTAATGAAAAGTAAAAAGAGGTAATTGCTAATGATTACATCCCCAATTGTCTTAAAACCATCAACAGAATATACTCTAGAAGATTGGATGCAAAATCCTCCTGATAGAGAAGAGTGGGTTGACGGGCAATTATTGGAGAAAAATGGCATGACTCTTAAGCATAGCGAAATTCAGGGAAATCTTTACTTTTACTGGAGAAGTTACAAAGACTCTAGTGGGCAAGGTGGAAAAGTTTATACTGATGTACCTTGTCGCACAAATAAGCAAGGGCGTTACCCTGATGTTGCTTATCTGACTTCGGAATTAGAGGTAAAATTTGGTAATGAAAAAGTCTTGCCTCAAAGTTTTCCTTTGAGTGCTGAAATAATTTCTCCCACTGATTTAGCTGAAGATGTTATTGCAAAAGCACAAGAGTATTTAGAGTCTGGAGGCGAAGAAGTTTGGTTAGTATTTCCTGAGAATAAGTGGGTGATTCTAGTTACTCAAGAATCTAGGCTTGTTTTTATTTCTGGGCAAGTTGTTAATACTCAAAAAGTTTTACATGGTTTTAGCATACCGGTAGATGAATTATTAGGTTAATGATGATTAATTTATCTAAGATTTTGGCATCTTTTTGGTTTAATACCTGCCAGTAAAATATTTGGTGGTGGTGCATAGTAATGGTAAAAGAAGTGTGGGGAGTGTGGGAGTTGGGGAGAAATTAAAAAATATATATCCTCACCATTACGGCTACAGGACGACCAAATATTTAATTTATAATAGACATCTGGTGGAAAATAAATAAACCTTTTAATTATATCAGCTAAGGAAAGAAAAAGTCACTTTACAAAATCCTTTTTCGTGCCTTTTTCTTAGAAATATCTTACCGAATAATTAAGGTTTAAAGCCTCTCCTTTAAAGGGGAAACAAGAAAAAAATTTCCTTTTAGTCAATCCTCTCTTTGAAAAGAAGAGGTAATAATTAATTATTAATTGTTGAACTTTTGCCTGTTGCCTGACGGAGCTGTTGCCTACTCCTGCAAAAAATCTATATCTTTATTCGCAGAGGTCTAATTGACTAGCATAATTTTAGTCTGTGGTCTTCAGAGTAGACTAAAAATTAAAACTATATTCAATGATTTACTTGTTTCCTTGATACTCCATAATTATCACAGGAATTTTGAATATTTTCCTGGCTAATTGAGATATCCCAAATTTGAACTTCAGGGATGGAGGTAATTCTGCTAAATAAATAGGAACAAAACCTAAGCGACTGTAAAAATATTCTAGTTTTTGACCGAGACATTCCAGATATAAAGGTTTAGTTGCTTGTCGAATTAAATGTTTTGTAAGTGTTGTGCCTAACCCATGTTTTCGCCACTTTTTTACAACTACTAAACTGCCTAATTCTTGTGCATATTCAAAATTACGCAACTGCCCACAAGCTAATATTTTTCCCTCAAATTCAATTACCAAAAATTGTTGCCAATTTAATTGAGTGGGGTCAAGTTTTGCACTCAAGACTAATTTACGAATAGACCAAATATCTTGGGCGGATGCTGGTCTGAGAATACAGGAATTTGGTAATGAATTTGGTAATAATATTTCTGTCATTTTAATCAAGTCAAAATATGGGGTTTGACTATTATAGCAATCCTATTAAATTTGTGAGTTTCGGTGGAGATAGTTCAACAATTAATAATTAATAATTACCTCTCCTTGAAAAGAAAAGGATTGACTCAAAGGAAAATTTTTTCTTGTTTCTCCTTTAAAGGAGAGGTTTAAAACCTTAATTATTCGGTAAGTTGTTTAGCATTTAAACCATATATCCAATTTTTGGGGGAGGCAAAAGGGAATATCGTAATCTAAATGATGATTAGCTTAGTAGGTAATAGCTGGTAGGTAGAATCCGCAAATCAATACACCGACATTTATTACAACTTCTACGCGGGGTGCTAAAAGAAGAAGCATAACAACTAAATAAAGTAAGGCAGACTAATGCACGGATGATTTTTAGCTACTTGGAAACTCCATACATAAATTTAGGGCATTGCCGGAATAGTTTGTGCGTTTTTAGATAGGAAAAATCAGCAGGATAAATCAATGCTAAAAGTAGCAACCCTGCCCAGTAATTAATTGTGTTATTGATAATTAAAGACAATATTCAGGGGGTAAAAATTAATCATCGACATAGAAGCAAATTTTGTTGAAAAAGTAAAGGCGATAGTGCTTATGACCGCTTTCCTAGGTCATGCCACGCAAACGCGATAGCGATGGCGTTTAGCGGAGCTTAATCGCCAATCATAAATTGATTAAACCTATCCCGAAAAATAGTTGACAGCCAGGAAAATATGATTTACCAAGAGGTATAATCTAGAAAGTTCTGAAATCATCGTCCACTAATATTAATTATGTCTTTTATTCCTATCTCTGAAGCAGTAGAAAAAACTAGCCTAAAAAATATTCAACTTATAGCTACTGATATGGATGGCACATTAACTAAAAATAATAAATTTACTTCCGATCTATTTCTGGCTTTAGAAAAGTTAGCAGCAGCAAAAATTCAGGTATTAGTAATCACAGGTCGTTCTGCTGGCTGGGTACAAGCTATCAAAAATTATCTGCCTGTAGTGGGAGCGATCGCTGAAAATGGTGGTCTATTTTATCCTCCTCATAGTGAAGCACCGATTTTTTTAACTTCTCTTCCAAAAATCAATCTACACAGACAAAATTTAGCTGAAGTTTTCCAATATTTAAACAGTCAATTTCCTCAAATTTCAGAATCTGTTGATAATCAGTTTAGATTAACAGATTGGACTTTTGATATACAAGATTTGAGTTTGTCTGAACTGACAAGAATGGCAGAGCTTTGTCAAACAAAAGGTTATGGTTTTACTTATAGCACTGTGCAATGTCATATTAAACCTTTACAACAGGATAAGGCAACAGGTTTGTTGCAAGTTTTGTCAGAATATTTTCCTGAGTTGACAACCGAAAAAATTATTATGGTTGGTGATAGTCCTAATGACGAAACTCTGTTTGATAAAAGTAAATTTCCTTGGTCGGTGGGGGTAGCAAATGTTCTAGAATATGCAGATAAATTAAACTATCAACCAGTCTATGTTACTAAGAAAAAAGAAGTAGATGGTTTTTGTGAATTGGCAGAATTACTATTAAATTAGTTTTCAGTTCATGCAACGACGAAGTAGATTCCTACTTCTCGTCGTCTGGCATCACTATAGACAGCATTCGCAGATAATATACAGTTTTTACCGTAGCAAACTACTTCATCTACAATTTCATTTTCAAAAGGGGTATTGTTCAGAATACAATCAGGTGCTTTACCACTGTTGTAGAACATTTTTCGCAATATGGAGAGCTGATAAATAAGACTTGCTGAAAAAGTCAGGAAAGAGTTGATTGGTTACTCAATGGCAGAAAAAATATAACTTTTTGTTATTTTTAATCACTAAATTATACTTATGCCAAACCTATGACGGTAAAAGTAAATTTTTAGGTAAAAAAAGCATAAAAAAAGACAAAAATCCTGCTTCGGGTAAATGCATCTAAATTTGTCAGCACTTACCCACGCATCATCTTTATATGCTAGTGCGAGTTGTAGGTGTGTTACAACGCAATTGACTACAGGTAGAGTCTCTGGGTAATTCCTGTTTGTATGAAAAATTACAGATATCAAATCAACAATAGTATGAAAAATCTATAATCAACCTATTTATTGTCAATTATTTGCCGTGTTATCCTTGGTGAATTTAAGATATCTGGAAATTCTCGTTGCGATCGCAAATCCTCCTTTGATTTTTGTTCAAACTCAGCGGAAATTTCTGACTTTGAACAAAAAAAATGCTTTATAATTTGATTTGATTTATTTTACTTTCACAAAAGTCAGTAAATTATATCTTTTTTGGAAAATTCATACCAAATAATATGCGCTTACCATGCTTTAATTGTTGTATTTAATGTTAATTAAAACCGCTGTAGTTTACCTCTATCGGGGATTAATACAAATAGAATCAGGTTTAATATTGTTATAAATAATTGACTGTTTATAGATTTAAGTCAAGGTTAATCATCGGGAAATAGCAGCTCTGAGAAAAATTTTGATAGAGATTTGATGTATTTAAAGAAACTGAGATAGGGGTTAACCACAAGAATTTTTTAAAATTAAAGCTAAATTAGTTTAATAAACCAAAATATCTTGGCAATTTTCAAGCTAGTACATCATTGAATATTTGGATATCCACTGGAGAAAAGTTTAATCAATACTGACAGTTAATTTTTTAGGCTTATGCCTCGAACAAAAACATTTTTTTTCTTTAATCTTGTATTTGAAAAGTACAATCATAATCAATACCTTTAAACAGATAAAAGCAATTTATTGTGAAAAAATAATATATATATTGATATTGATTGATAGTTTTGGGGCTGAAACTCAGATATATTTAAAGGTCATTACTATTTGTTAAACACTTATTTACCAAAACATAACTTATCTAGACAAAAAAAATATCTAACTAGGTTAAAAACTGACAACCCTATATCTAATAATTCATCTGGCAATAATTTTTAACCCGATCACCAATTTAACCCTCTTAACAAAAACTACCTATTAATAAACAAAGTAGACTTTACAAAGAATCGAGACTGCCCTACAATCAAAAATAATTCAAATAAACATAAACACAATCTTAACTAACTATGTCCAAAAATAAAAAGAATGCTACAGAAACTAATGTAGAAAAAAATCTTCGTGACCCCCAATATTACTTTAATAGAGAATTTAGTTGGTTAGAGTTTAACCGTAGGGTTTTATCTGAAGCTTTAGACCCCCGTACTCCCCTATTAGAACGTTTGAAATTTTTAGCAATTTTTAGTTCTAACTTAGATGAATACTTTATGGTTAGGGTTGCAGTTTTGAAAAAACAAATAGAAGCGGAGGTACACAAGTTAACTCCTGACGGTCGTACTCCCCAAGAACAACTTGATGGGATTAATCAAAGACTATTACCAATTGTTTCTTTACAACACCAATTCTTTGAGCAAACCCTACGACCAGAATTAGCAAAAAATGGCATTTATATGCTAAATTATATTGACCTAAATCAGGAACAAAAAACATACCTACAAAATTATTTTGAAGAACATATATTTCCTGTACTGACACCTCTAGCTATTGATGCTAGCCATCCTTTTCCCTATTTATCTAATCTCAGTTTTAACTTAGCAGTGGTGCTAAAAAATCCAGAAACTCGGGAAGATTTACTAGCTAGAATTAAAGTTCCACAAATATTACCTCGGTTTTTGCCCTTACCAGAAAAATTACAAATACAAGAAAAGGATGAGACGATAAATTGGATGGGAGTGCCTCTCGAACAAGTCATTGCTCACAATTTGGGAAGTCTATTTCCTGGTATGGATATCCAGGAATATCACCTATTTAGGATTACTCGCGATGCTGATTTAGCAGTGCAAGAAGATGAGGGTGATGACTTGCTATTAGTGATTGAAAAAGAACTCCGAAAACGCCGAATTGGTGGCACTGTCGTCAGAATGGAAATTCATTCCACCATGCCAAGTGGATTGAAAAAGATGTTAATGCAAAAGTTGGAGTTATCAGAAAAAGATGTCTATACAGTGGAAGGATTGCTTGATTTAAAGGATTTGATGGTATTCATGGGGTTGTCATTACCTCACCTGAAAGATGAAATATGGGCGTCTACTCTTCCCCCACGGCTGCGACATCATATTGAGGATGTCACGGCTTCCCGCTCAAATGCTGAAAATGGAATAGACTTTTTTGCAGTTATCCGCCAGAAAGATTTATTGGTACATCATCCATATCACTCATTTACAGGTACGGTACTGCGTTTCATTACCCAGGCAGCTCACGACCCTAATGTATTGGCAATTAAGATGACTCTCTACCGCACTTCTGGAGATTCGCCTATTATTAATGCTTTGATTGCTGCAGCCGAAAATCGCAAGCAAGTGGCAGCGTTGGTAGAATTGAAGGCAAGGTTTGATGAAGAAAATAATATTCAGTGGGCTCGGAAATTGGAACAATCTGGAGTTCATGTTGTTTATGGTTTAACGGGATTGAAGACTCATACTAAAGTTGTGATGGTGGTACGCCAAGAGGAAGGTCATATCCGTCGCTATGTTCACGTTGGTACAGGTAACTATAATCCGAAGACAGCAAAACTATATACTGATTTGGGTTTGTTTAGTTGTTGCCCAGAGTTAGGGGCAGATTTGACGGATTTGTTTAATTTCTTGACTGGATATTCCCGTCAGCAGTCTTACCGGAAACTGTTGGTGGCACCTGTGAATATGCGCAACCGTTTTATTAGTTTAATTCATCGGGAAATTGAGAATTGCAAAAAAGGTGATACGGGTCGCATTGTCGCCAAGATGAATTCTCTGGTAGATCCCGAAATTATTGCGACTTTGTATGAAGCATCTCAAAAAGGAGTCAAAATTGATTTGATTGTGCGTGGTATTTGCTGTCTGCGCCCAGGTTTAGAGGGTGTAAGTGAGAATATTAAGATGGTGAGTATTGTCGGACGCTATTTAGAACATTCGAGAATTTTCTACTTTTATAATAAAGGCAAAGAGGAGTTGTATATCGGTTCAGCTGACTGGATGCCTCGTAACCTCAACCGTCGGGTTGAAGCTATTACGCCGATTGAAGACCCTGATTTGGCAAAAGAGTTACAGGAAATTCTGGGTATTATGTTATCTGACAACCGTCAAGCTTGGGATTTACAATCAAATGGTGAATATGTGCAACGTCGCCCTACTGATAATTCTCCTGAACTTGGCTCCCATAAAATTTTGATTGAAACAGCAGCAAATAATTAATATTTGAGTAGGAATTGATCTTGAATTTTAGATGCAATATTTGAGTAAGTATTAACCACTTCGCGGAAGTCAAAACTCATGCATTCAAAAATCATTAATTAATAACAGCTATAGTTGTAGGGTGGGCAAGTGTTAATTGATTTACCACCAGTCTAACGGTTCTCAAGATTTTCCCACCCTACTATAGCAATCTAGATTTGCCTCAAATTTCTCGAACAATTAATTATTTTTGTTACTTAAGTAGCCAGGCGTAATGAAATGTTATAGCAGTAACTTCTTTGGTTAGAACAATAAATCTGGGTTGTTTGCGCAGCATTCCAGTAGGAAAAGGCGACAGACAACAGAGGAATGTCCTAAACTTAATGCGTAGCGCTATACTATGTCATTGCGACTTGAACGTAGTGGAAAGTTTGCGGAGCATTCCAGAGCGAAAGCAATCTCAAGGGTTAAGGTTAATTGAAATTTTGTTAGATAGTGAGGTTTATTCTCGTCTACCTACTTAAAAAATTGTGAGTCATTTGAGTTGATTTAATTATGATCGTTGTTCAGGTTTTCCAAAGATTACGATCTAGTTTTTCCAGAAATTTAGTTCTATTTGCCACACTCCTCATCCCCCGCTCGCCAGAACATTCAAAATCGCCAGCCATTTTTATGGCAGTAGGCAAAATTCCTTTTTTCTTCTTCAATGAGTTTAAAATGTCAACATTTGAAATTCGCCGAATTCACAGTCAACAAGAAAAAGAGGCAATGTACTATCAACGTTGGCTAGTCTTAAGATCCCCTATGAATATGCACAGGGGAACAGAAAAAGATGAGTATGATGATAGTGCTTTGCATCTTATTGCTATTTGCGATCGCCAAATTATTGGTTCAGCTAGACTGCGGGAATTATCTACCGAATTAGGTAGCATTGCTTATGTAGCTGTTCTACCTGAATTTCAATCTCAGGGAGTGGGTACAGCTCTAATTAAAAAGTTGATTGAAATTTCTGAGGAAAAACATTTGAAATCCTTAAGAGTAATGACTCGGATTAATGCCTCTAGATTTTATCAAAGAATAGGCTTTTTAAAAACTGGTCAGCCCTTTGATTTTTTAGGAATTCCTCATCAATTTATGTACCTTAACTTACCTTCTTCTGAGCATCTATAACCAGTTTTTCCATGGTTTCTCGCTGAATTTTGAAGCTAAGATGGCTAATATAATACTTGATAAATTCTGACTCTTGAGTAGCACCGCAAGAACCTTTAAGTTGAATAGTTTTACTTTCATCTTTGACTAGCTTTGCTTTGCAAATATATTTATCACCATTTAGCTTAACCACAGCTAATTCAGTTTTAATTATTGTGTTTTCTGGATTTTTGTTAATTGCTAAACAATCAATTTTATAGTTAAACCATTCCCAACCGTGGCGAAAAATAAGTTCCCTTTCTAATACCTGAATACAAGTTGGTAAAATTCCCCATCCTCGATATACGCGGTTTAATATTTTAATATCGCCAGTTCGCAGCAAAATTGACTGAAAAGATTCCCGATTAACTAAGCCATAATATCTACCATTAGGAAAGTCGATAATAGTAGGTGCAAATCTATGCCCCCCAAAGTGACTTGCTTTCCATATCTGAGTATTTTCTAAACCTAACTCAGAAATAGTTTTTTTAGCTTGCATATAAAATGGATTACCATATTTGGCACAACACTTGTCGTGACTACCGTGAGTACAAACTAATATATCTCTAGTTTTACTTTTCCTAATCTCAGTATTTGAAATTTTTCCCTCAAGATACTTCTTAATTACAGGAGCTATTTCTTCAGGATTTTCTACATCAAATTCATGTTTTTGATAACCATTGATAAATTTTTCTTGGTCTTTTTCATAGATTAAAACTTTTCTCTTGTTTTGCTTTTGATGTTGATTTTGAGTTATGAGCAAAAATCTAATTGATAATTTATATTCCTCAACTTCTGCTATTAATTTTTTGAGATTTTCGGGTAAATCGCGGGAATCAAAAGCATTATATTCCCAAGGATAAGGACATTCTATCAACACATAGACTGAATAGTTTGTACCACTCCCAATAATATCTTCGTCTGCTTGTCGGCAAGCATCAGCGCAAAAGAATTTATTCATTTTTAAATACCAGATTCTACAAAAAGAATTCCCTCAGTAACTAACATTGATAACATTGGTATAATATCTATTTCCCAGTCATAATCTTGCAGCCATGTTATTACATCTTTTCCGGTAAATGTGGCTTGGCTAAATATTTTTTCAACTAGATTTTTTGGTACTCCTTTAATTGATACTTCTTTACCAGAAACAACAATTCTACATTTACTTTCATCAGAGATTTGAAATATTTTTAAGCGTTGGAACTGAGGAATTTTAAACTTAGTTTCAACGCCATTGTGAAAAATGTTAAATCCTCCTTGATATGGAAAAGCGTATTTATAAACAGGTTTTCCCAGACTATCTAAATAGCTATTATATTCTTCGCTAATATTATGATTATTTATATACTGATGTAAGTTTTTAATTAAGCTTTCTATACTCAAATTAATAGAATTTTGCTCTGACTCTATTCTTAAAGGTAGACTATTTCGCCACTCTTCTCTGTGCTCTAATTTACTAATTAACCATTCCAATAAATCAATACCTGTTTTACAGTGAATACCTAAAGTCAGATGAATAGATGGTTCATTTTTAGTAACTGCATAATGCCAATGCCCACGAGGTATATAAAGCACATCTCCTGGATATAAAATACAACTTAAATATGCTTCTTCTTCTGGAGGAGTTAGAGAGTTAGACTTTTGGCTTGGTAATGGATATTTAAAGGTGTCGGTATATATAGACCACTCTTTACTTCCTTCTACCTGTAGTATAAAAACGTCATGGGTATCGTAGTGGCGAGAAAAACCTTGCTTGCTCGACCACGAGCAGTAAGCATTCACTTGAGTAGTATACCCCAATTCATAGGTGAGTTTTGAGGCTAAGATGGCAATCTCAGGAATCCTTTGATGAACTTGGTCTATGATTAAGGTTGCACCTTTTTGACACCATTGAGTAAGATTGCTGTTTTCTTTGGCTTCGAGAACTTTGCCATCATAGGCAAGCCGTAAATCTGGGTATTCAAGCTGATGAAAGTTTAGTATATAGTTAAGCTTTTCCCATGAAAACAGATATGTAAAATCTTTCTGCCCTTTTCCAGAGATGGCGATCGCTTTTTTTGTCCAGTTATTTTCTAGAAATTCGTCTTGGTTATAGGGTTGGAGGAGGGAGGTTAAGTAGGACATTATTGATAATTTTTTCTATTAATTTTTTGTGCCTCTGAGAATGAGTCAATAATTATTTACTAATTTTTACTTATAGCTGATTCATAAATTAAATTTGAGACTGACTCTAAGCCTCTTAGCTATGATTGGGAGGCTGCATATAAAGCAATTATTTTGATTTATCTAATTATGTCTATTTATCTAATTATGTCGCCTACCTTGATAATCTTTGGGTCAGCATTCAAGCTTTAAGATTGCTTTGACTGACTTAAAGGCTTTTCCAGGAGGCTAATTCATTTTCTCCTCGCCTCACAATCACAGCATTATATCTTCTTTGGATTATCTTTATAAATTAGCTATTAAGCAATCTCTCAGTACATTTTGGATTCAAACCCTAGACATTGGTATCAAAAGTATTTTTTTTTCAATTTTCTACTTTTATTTTTATACTTACTTCTTTTTTCTGCACAACATCTTCAAGTTATGAATTGAGTCATTAATCTTGATTATCAATCTAGTTATTGTTAAAATTTTTTTTAAATCTTCCTAACTGTAAAAAGGGGGTTAAGCTTTTACCTTCAGCTAAATTAATTTTTTAGTCACCTCATATCTGCATTGCTAGTATAACTAGTTAAGATTATGATTCTTAGTAAACCTTAACCCCTAAACATAAAAACAGCAGTTTCAAGACTTAGATATTTAACTATTCGTGATTGCGGTCCCCACCATCTGAATCAAAGTTACGGTCCCCACCATCTGAATCAAAGTTTAATCCTGATGCCAATTTTTTGCCTACTGAAGTTTGTAGAATATCTTTGACTTCTACTTGAATCTTACTTGGCCGAGTTGGCTCAACATTAAATTCCTTTGACATATTAATATCTCCAAGTTTGGCTAGATTTTTACTCAATAACTCCCTTTAAAGTGGAGTTAACGATCAGTATATATGAACATCCTCGAATAATGCAATAGTTGACAAAGATTTTTAATTATTTTCAAAAAATATGGCCAAGGGTTGGATGAAATCTTTAGTTAGTCAAGGATGGCAAGAAGTTAACAATACCTGGAAAAGCAATGATCAGAACCAAAACCAATAACTGAAGTAAAATGAACTGAATAGCACCTCGATAAATCTCACCAGTGGTAACCTCTGGAGGTGCCACACCCCTCAGGTAGAAAAGGGCAAAACCAAAGGGAGGCGTTAGAAAAGAAGCCTGTAAATTAGCTCCCAAGATGACACCATACCAAACCAGGTCAATTCCCAGTTCTTGAGCAACAGGTACAAATAAAGGTACAACAATAAAAGCAATCTCAAAGAAATCTATAAAAAAACCGAGAAAAAACACCATTGCCATACTGACAATTAGAAAACCTGTTGTACCACCAGGAAGATTAGAAAGCAAATCAAACATAAAGCGATCGCCATCCACCCCTCGGAAAACCAAACTAAAGGCTGTCGATCCTAAAAGTATAAACATCACCATAGTAGTTGTTCGCAGAGTAACATCACATACTTTTCTTAAAGATATCCAACTTAATTGGCCTTTAGTCATAGCAAGAGCGATCGCCCCGGCACATCCCACTGCTCCTGCTTCTGTAGGTGTAGCAATGCCAAAAAATATGCTCCCTAAAACCAACATAATTAGTAGCAATGGTGGAATCATGACTGTTAAAATTCGTATTCCCAAAGCTTTAGCTCCAATAGAACGCACTTCTAAAGGCAAAGCCGGAGCCAAGTCTGGTCTAATAAAAGAAACAATTAAAACATGAAGGGCAAACGTAGCTGCCATTATTAGGCCAGGAATAATAGAACCAATAAACAGATCGCCAACAGAAATTCCTAATTGGTCAGCCAACACTACCAATACCACACTAGGGGGGATAATTTGGCCCAGAGTTCCCGATGCAATAATAACACCTGTAGCTAATTCCTTGTTATACCCATAGCGCAGCATAATGGGCAAAGAAATTAATCCCATGGCCACCACTGTCGCAGCAACCACACCAGTTGTAGCAGCTAAAAGAGCCCCCACTAAAACTACAGCAAGAGCCAGACCACCTCTTACCCTTCCAAACAATATGCCCATGGTCTCCAGCAGTTGTTCTGCCATGCCTGATTTTTCCAGCATTGCCCCCATAAAAATAAAGTAGGGAATAGCCAACAAAGTATAGTTAGCCATTATTCCAAAAATTCTTTGGGGCATTGCGGTGAGAAAGATTGGATCAAAAACTCCTAAAGCAATACCTATTAAGCCAAATATGATTGCTACACCACCAAGAGAAAACGCTACAGGATAGCCCAAGCAAAGCAGTAGGAGGGCTCCGACAAACATAGTTGGGCCTAGCCATTCATATTCAAAACTCAGATTCATGAGATTCCTCCTGAGATGCTAGCTGACCCTTGTAAATAGCCCAATTTTTAATAGTTTCGGAAATCCCTTGAAGAATTAATAGTATGCAGCTAACTATAATCATTGTTTTGATCGGGTAGCGGGGTAGTCCACCTGGGTCAGGAGAAGTTTCAAGGATGGCCCATGAATTAAAAACAGCACCCCAAGAAACAACTATCACAATGATGCTGAAGGGAATTAGGAACAATATAGTGCCGATGAGGTTGGCTAAAGCTTTTCTTTTGGGAGTCCACCTAGTGTAAAAAAGATCGACACGAACGTGTTCATTATGTTTGAGAGTGTATGCTCCACCCAGGAGAAAAACTAAGTCAAAAATATACCACTGAGTTTCGATCAAAGCATTGGAAGTTAAGTTTTGACCTACTGTCCTACCAAGATAGCGTCCTATTACATTCCAAACACCGACTAGGACCATTAGTATAACTAACCAAGAGGTAAGACGTCCAATCGTTTCATTCAAAGCATCGATAATTCGAGACAAGCGTAGGAGTTGTTGCATATAGTAGGTCTCCTATTTCTTTTGTTGTGGACATTTGATTTTGACCAAATCAAATTTCTCTTTAGTCAGAATACCCTGTGGAGTATTGGGTTCTAACACTTAATATCCTCTATATGTCCACAGCCTGGTCTAATTGGACTTAATAATTATCAGTTTGAACAGAAGTAGAAAAAAAATTTATTGAATTTAAAAATCCGATAAAGCTTTCTATCTGGTCGATTCAGCCTTGCTAGTTTCTGTAAAATACTCAGATATCAAAAAAAGATCCGGAAAAAGGGTTGACATCAAAAGAGAGAGTTGCTAGATTAGTAAATGCGAGGGAGAAAGACACAAAACCTTAATCCAGCGCCTGAACCTAGACAAATCAATAGTTTGAAAGTT
>JBARXI010000974.1:0-5835 GCA_049647275.1 Microcoleaceae cyanobacterium | reverse complement strand
CGGGGCGAATGGCCATTCGCCCCTACTACTACTTCTTCAAAATGCTTTTTCTGTTAACTGAGTCAACACTTGATTAGACCTTTCTACAAATTCTTTCATTCCCTCAGCATCAAATCCTTTCTGGGCGATTAAAGCTAAGTCATAAACATGATGACAGATTTGTTTGGCTAATTCTGCCGATGGAGACTCACCACTACCCTGAATAATACTACCTTGACTAATATTGGCGAGATTCTGAATTAGTGGGTGGGCTGTATTGACTACTAAAACGTGGTCTTCTGGAAAATCGGCTTTTTCTTGTTGTAATAAAGCTGTCATATCCCTTAACCTTCGCATGGCTTCTGGCAATAATACCATTGCTGGTGGGGTAGTTTTGTTATCGTCTGATTTTAATGCTTGAGCTTTAACATTTACTTTTGGTTTATTTAGAGCTTTTTCAAATAACTCTTTAATTTGTTCGCTACGAGTTTTATTTGTGGTTGGGTCAACAATTTCTGATTTATCTTCTTTATCTATTAATGTCTCATCTAAGTCAGAGTCAACCCGAGAGAATTTAACTTCTTGGTATTCTCTTTCTAGGAAACTAATAAAGTGAGTATCGATGAAAGAGTCAAGGAATAGAACTTCTAATCCTTGATTTTTATGTAGTTCTACATAAGTTGCTTGGGATGCGGGTTCTGTAGAATAATATACTCGGTTTTCATGGCGTTCTTTATTACGTTCTAAATATTCTTTGAGAGTTGTGTAATAAAAACCTTTTTCATCAGTATTTTTAGCTTCAGAAGTTTTAGGAGTTACTTCTTGCCAAACATCTTCTCCTTCTGTTTGTACTTCTACTGCTGGTTTTTCAGTTTCGGTTTCTTCCCCTTGATTAAGTTTGGCTGTGGTGCGGAAAATGATGATGTCTTCTACTTGCTTTTTAAACTTATCGTCATTCAGAGCACCAAATTTAACAAAAGTTCCTACATCTTGCCAGCAGCTAATATATTTATCCTGTTCATCGCGGTAAATTTCTTTCAGGCGATCGCCTACTTTTTTGGCTATATAATCGGCGATTCTTCTGACTGTTCGATTACTTAATAGAGAACTACGAGAGACATTTAGAGGAATATCTGTACTATCAATTACTCCTCGTAAAGGCATCAAGAATTTGGGAATAATTTCTTCACAATGGTCGGTGACAAATACTTGATTACAGAACAGTTTAATATTGCCTTGGGTAACATCTACATCTGGCTTTAATTTGGGGAAATAAAGAATTCCATTAACAATAAAAGGATAATCAGTATTGAGGTGTACCCATAACAAAGGGTCTTCTTGGAAAGGATAAAGATGACGATATAGTTCTAGGTAGTCTTCTTCGCTAACATTTTGAGTAGATTCTCGCCAGATTGCTTTATGTTTATTTACTTCTTCTCCCTCGAATTTTATCGGCACTGGCATAAAATCGCAGTAGGTTTTAATTAACTGCTGAATTCGAGTTGGTTCGAGATATTCTTGTTCTTCGTCTTGGAGAGTTAAGGTAATAGTTGTACCTCTTTCTGTGCGAGTAGAATCTGATAGTTCAAATTCTGGAGAACCGTCACAACTCCAGTGAACAGCTTCGGCTCCTTCTTGATAGGAAAGGCTATCAATTTCTACTTTTTTAGCAACCATGAAGGAGGAGTAAAATCCCAAACCAAAATGACCGATAATTGCATCATTATCGCTGCTCTTATATTTTTCTACAAATTCTTCCGCACTGGAAAAAGCTACTTGATTAATATATTTTTTAATCTCATCGGCGGTCATACCGATGCCATTATCAGTAATTGAGAGAGTTTGATTATCTTTGTCTATTTTTATCTCTATTTCTGGATTGGTAATATCACCACTATATTCCCCAGTTCGAGCGACCATTTTCAATTTAGCAATGGCATCTACACCATTAGAAACTAATTCTCTTAAGAAAATTTCATGGTCAGTATAGAGAGATTTTTTGATAATTGGAAAGATATTTTCAGTATGGATACTGATTTTACCTTTTTCTAGGGTTGTACTCATAGTGTTTATTTATTCTATTTAGGTGAATTAATTACAAGTAGAGGATTTTGTTAATAGTATTGGTTTTTGGTATCTATCTAAAGATGCCAAATTGGATTTGTTCTGAATCCAGTGGACATTTTCCTCAGTCCAGTACCGATTACTATTTATCTATTGATTGTGAGTTATTAAGTTCATTTTTAATACGGGGATTGCCCCAAAAAATTGATTCGGATTTCACTACCTAAGAAGTTGTTATATCATATAGGAATGATAAAAAATTTGTACAAAATTCAGGCATTAAATAAAAATCATGAAACTTTTGCCCTTTTCTTCCTCTTCTTTTCAAACTTTGGTCTGGGAGGATGATGTTACTTGTTTTCAGAATACATATTTTCTACGCAACTGATTTAGAGCTGATTTATAGTCTAAGTAGTAGTCTTTAGTCAATGAGAATAAATATTTCTTAAAAGCTAAATTAACTTTATGTCCCTACCACAGTTCAAATTATAATTAAGGAAAATTAACTAGTATGAAACGAGTTTTAATCTGTGGATTTTATGGTAATTATAATCTTAGTGATGAGGCAATGCTGGTAGGAATGATTAATTTACTGCGCAGCCAAACCAATCAATTATCAATTACAGTTTTTTCTAATGACCCTCAAGAGACAAAAATACGTTTTGGAATAAATGCTATTGAGTGGCAAAATCCTAAACCAAATGTTAGGGTAAAACGGTTATTCGAGTTTATTGATAACCGTTATTTTATTTTAGGTGGCGGTGATTTATTACGAGATACGGTTAAAACTTCTGTAGCTAAAACTTGGTTGGCTCCTTTACAGCAAGCAATTAGATTTCGCCATCAAACTATGATACTTGGTATTAGTGTTGGGGAATTTTTTAGACCAGAAACAAAGATATTAATTCCTCAGATTTTGAATCAGGTGAATTTAATTGCTGTTAGGGATACTAAATCTAAGCTGAAATTGCAAGAGCTAGGGGTTAATAAGACTATTCATGTAATGAGCGATTTGGCATTATCAGCTCTCCCAGAAAGAGGTTTTTCTTCTCAATCTGTTACTGACAAAAAAATTAATGTAGGAATTTCAGTTTGTTATCTCAGAGAAAGAAACCCTAGTATTGATGTGAATTTATATCCTACATTTCAAAAAGAAATGGCAGCAATCGCAGATTTTTTAGTAGAAAAATATAATGCTAATATTCATTTTTTGCCGTTCAGAACTTATAAAGATAAATACCACGCTACGGATGATGATTATGTTAGTTCTTTAGAGTTATTACGCTATAGTCGTTATGCCAATAAGTTTATTATCCATCGCTATTTTCCATCCTTACAAGATTTTCATATTTTAACAAGCCAGTTAGATTTAACGATTGGTATGCGTCTACATTCTTTGATTTTGACTGCTGGATTAGGTGTGCCTATTATCGCTGCTGAATATGATGTCAAAGTGGCTGGTTTTATGGAAGAAATTGGTCAAACAGAACGTTCGATTTCTCTTGGAAATTTTAAAAAAGAACGAATAATTCCGATGATTGAAACTATTTTAGCAAACCCTTTAAAAGCTCGTCACGATATTTTGGCAGGAATCGATACTTATAGGGAAAAAACAACTAAAGTAGAAAAAAAATTAAAACAAATATTTAGATAAATCAGAGATAATATTAAAGATTAAATGCTTGTAGCTAATTTCAAGTATTTTTTCTGATACTTCTGAGTAAAGATAGTGGTAGTCCTGCATGGTAATGGTGAAGATATATATTTTTTAATTTCTCCCTACACTCCCCATCTCCCCATCTCCCTAGAGTCCACATCTCCCTACACTCCCCATCTCCCCATCTCCGAATCTCCCCTCTACCATTACTATGCACCACCACCAAGATAGTATCAATAGATGATGTGACTAAATTTAGCCCATGGCTTTGCGGAAAAAGGGGTAAAAGTAGATTTAATATTGGCTAATGCAGATGGAAAATATCTAAATTTAGCTTCCGGCAAAATTCATCCCACGTCTCAAAGTGAAGCGTGAGCGTGGGATGAATTTTGCACAGAGTTTTTGTTACTCATCTGGTGGAGTGTCTTGATTTTCAATGTACTTTTTAAGAGTAGAAATAGTCACACCTCCACAACTAGCAATGAAATAAGAACTATTCCATAGTACAGGTTTTTTGTAGTAAGTTTTGCTTAACTGTGAACCAAATTCAACACGCATTTTGCGACTAGAAACACTTTTGAGCGAGTTAACTAATCTGCTCAAATGTCTATCTGGGTGTTACTGAAACAATAGATGTATATGGTCTTGTTCGCCGTCAAAACTTACTAGTCTACAGTCTTGCTGTTCTAACAAACCTGCAAATATTTCATGTAGCCGTTCAATCATTGTCCCAGTAAAGACTTTTGATTCAGATTGGCTTAATCAATTTAGATTGGAAAATGCTACTCAAAAATATTTGGATTTTCTAGGGATTAGCGATCGCTAATTTTTGAAATTTCTGGCAATTGTATGAAAATTTATGAGGTAATATCATGTTCCCCCTCCGGGGAAGCTGCGAATTGCGGACGGGTCAGTTATAAATAAAATTTAATAACTGATAGTACTGAAGAAATACTGAAATGATCTTTACTCTTCTCCAATATTTCCTCCTTTCCTCCTTTCTTCCCTCCTGACTCCTAACTCCTAACTCCTGACTCCTGACTCCTGACTCCTGACTCCTACCTTAACAAAAAGACTTTATTCAGCAAACCCTAATTAATTTAGATGTATTATTTTGTAATTTTTGTATTACTTGTAATATTCTACTATACGCAATAGTAAAAAAATATGTTTGTTGGTACTACTGAAGCAGCTTCTCTATTAAGTATTTCTGCTCAACGAGTCCGAGTTTTACTCCAACAAGGTCGAATTCAAGGAGCTAGAAAAATCAATGGTCGTACTTGGGTAATTCCCCTATATAAAGGTATGCCCAGAATTGCCGGCAAAAAACGCGGCCCTAAACCTAATTGGCATTCCCGTCGTTACTGTGGAAAGAATACAGTTCATTTTAATCGACATCATATTAAACAGAACCAAAAAAACAAAAACACCGATAAATATGTACTTTCAGCTCAACGAGGCTCTGGGATTTTAGCTAAAGGTCATGAAGTTGAGATTCACGGCCCTTGTCGAATTGTTTATCGACCAGAGAAACCTCATAGTTGTGGAGCTACGGTTTGGATTGAGACTTTGGCAACGGTGAGTGTGTTTGATTTTGAAGGTTGTGCTTATCGGGTTGATAGTAGATGGATTTGGGAAGAAGAGGAGATGTGGAAGATTAATAAGAAAAATATTGATGAGTTGATTAGCAATTCTATTTAAATATAAAAACTTTCTCAGGGTTTGAATTTCGTGTTCCTACCTATTGGGACTTAAACAAAACAGAACCAGAAAACAGCCTAAAATATAGACTGCCAGAGGCTTTTACGTCAAAAAGCTATAAATCCTGAATTATCAACGGTTCTAGCTATTTTTAGGGCATTGATCTAATTCCCAACTCTTGACTGACTTTGAGGCATTTTTTCTCCCAGAAAATGTCTAAGTACCACTATTCAATAAGATTGCTTCTAACCTAATACCATTTTCATAAAATATTGCAGAGCGTGACAGAACAGGTAAAAGGAGATAGGGAACGCCGGAACCAGGAAAGATAAACAGACAAAAAATGGAGGAAAAAACTTTAATTTTGACAATGAATGCAAGCCATAAAGTATTAAACTGTAGGAATAAATCACAAATTGGAATGTAACAGCCTT
>JBARXI010000973.1:0-8732 GCA_049647275.1 Microcoleaceae cyanobacterium | reverse complement strand
GCCCGCTTTAAAATAATATATGGTGCTAGGGCTGCATATTCTCCCTCTAAATCTTTAAGTTGAGCGATCGCCGACTCAGCCTCTCCCTGCTCAATTAGATCGGTAGCCAGCATATAACTAGCCCGACTGGTATTTAGAGATTTTCCTATCTTTATAGCAGCTTCCAGTTTACTCCTTCGTTGCTGGGGTGGGAATGACACAAAATTTGTGACATCCAACTCTGGATTGAGTTTCTGATTTTGGATGGCATTTTGGGAGATTTTGTTGCTGCTTGTGAGTTGTGGTAGAAAAACTCCCAGTAACAAAGCACCAGCAGAAACGGCGATTAGTATAGAAATTTTTGTTATATTTTGCTTTAGCATCTACTTACTTTCAGTTAATTGTAAATTTGTTTTAGGTCTTATATGATATTGAGTCAATCACTTAGGTCGTCTACTTTTATTTCACGACCCCCAACCAAAGCCGGGGGGAAATTACTTTCCCCCTCTAATCCAGGGCACTAAGGGAGGATATAACATTGTTATTACAGGTAACCAAGAGGACATAATCTGAATTTTCTGAATAATGCTATTTTCCTAGTTTATATTTTAGATTACAGTCTGGGAAAAAAGTATAATTATCTCCATCTAGCAGTTGAGCAATGGACTTTCGTCAAATTATTGACTTAACCCCTATTAGTAATAATATATGGGATTATTTTCTTTAGAGAGCTACACATTTTCTGATTCGTTTCCGGACTAAATATATTATTACTTGTCTCAGGATTATATAAACATCAAATCATTCTTGAGTGACTCTATAAATGCAGAAAAAAAGTATTGCTTAACTTGATAATCCTGGCATCCAGACATCAAAAATAAATTCCCCTCATCTGACAATCAAGTCATTTTGGTATATCTAGCGCATCTAAAGGTTGTGGATAAGCAATTCCATAACCCTGACCATAGTCTACACCTATAGTCTTAATTTTATCTAAGATAGCACGATTGCTGACAAACTCGGCGATCGTTTTCAGACCCATCACATGGCCAATCCGATTCATTCCCTCAACTATGGCATAATCTAAGGGGTCACTGACAATATCTTTAACAAAACTACCATCAATTTTTAAGTAATCTACAGGCAAATTTTTCAGATAAGTAAAAGAAGACATACCACTACCAAAATCATCTAGAGCAAAGCAACAACCCAAATCTTTGAGCTGTTTAATTAATTTAGCCGCTTGAGATAGATTAGCGATCGCCACTGTCTCAGTAATCTCAAAACATATCATCTGTGGAGAAATATTAAACCTAGCAAATTGTGCTTGCAAAAAAGTAACAAATTCCTGGTCATTAACCGTTGCACCAGAAATATTAATTGCATAAATAGTATCTGTTTTATTTGTATCTGACTCCCGATAAAATCTCTCAGTATCCATATCCTCAAAAGACGGTTGCAACTGACTTTTTTCCTGTGATAAATAGCTAAAAAAGTTTTGAATCACCCAGCGATCGATCGTTGGCATCAGATTATATCTTTCTGCAGCCGGAAGAAAAGCCATTGGCGGAATTAACTTATCTGTTTCATCTCTCAAGCGTAATAGTATCTCATAATAAAAATTACTCAAATGCGAATTTGGCAATGGTGCAACAGGTTGATAATACAAACAGAAAAGATTTTGTTCGCAAGCTTGATTAATTTTCGTCACCCAATGCACAGTATTTTTTTGCTGCTTCAAATCTAAATCATCACTTTCGTAAACATGAAAACGATTTCGACCTCGATTTTTCGCGATATAACAAGCAGCATCAGCAGCACTGAGGAGCCAATTAACATCATCTATAACACCTACCTGGTTGAGACTTTCCTGACTCAGAGTCATCATACCAACACTAACACCAATATTAAAAGTCTTATCCTCCCAGACAAATCGGTACTCCTGAATACTATCAATCAACTGTTGCACTACTATTTGAGCATGATTCATGCTGCACTGTAATAATAGCAAAGCAAATTCATCTCCACCGATCCGAGCCAAAATATCTGCTTTGCGACATTGAGATTGTAATAGAAGAGTAACCTGACGCAACAATTCATCCCCAGCTCTATGACCACAAGTATCATTAACAATTTTAAATCGATCTAAGTCTATATAAGCAAGAGTATGTACTTGGTTGTATTTATTCACTTCCACCAAAGAATTTTCTAAAAGTTTCTCAAATTCTCTGCGGTTTAACAACCCTGTTAGAGAATCATGTTGAGCTTGCCAAAATATTTGATTCCTCAACTTGCGCTTGTCTGTCACATCTCGAAATACTAACACTACCCCTAAGATTTGATCGTCTTCTGTTTTGATAGGAGCAGCAGAATCTTCTATTGCATACTCTTGAGCATCACGCGCTATCAAAAGGGTATTATTTGCCAGCTCGACGATTCGCCCTTCTCGGAAAACCATATCTACCGGACTCTCCGTCGGTGTACGGTCTAGTTCATCAACAATTTGGAAAATCTCAGTTAGTGGTAAACCTTTAGCTGCTGATAACTCCCATCCAGTAAGTTTTTCAGCAATGGGATTAAGATAATCAACATTACCTTTTTCATCTGTAGTAATCACCCCATCCCCAATAGATTTTAATGTAATTTCGGCTAATTCTTTTTCTTGAAACAGAGCTAATTCTATCTGTTTGCGTGGTGTAATATCTTCAGAAATACCTACAGTGCGGTATATTTTTCCCGCTTCATTGCGAACAGGAAATGCACGAGTCCGAATCCAGCGCATTTCACCATCAGGTCGCACAATTCGATACTCATCGTTAGTAAACTCACCACGGCGTTGTTTCCGATCGTTCAAAACAAAGCGATCGCGGTCTAATGGATGAATGCTATTTATAATTGTTTCTCGCCATTTGTTTAAACTTTTTATGGAGCGACCCCAAACATCTTCATAAGTAGGACTGACGTAGATCAACTCACTTTTGTCAAGAGTACTTATCCAAAAAACCTCTCGAATATTTTCCGCAATTTGACGGAAGTTTTCCTCGCTAGACCTCAGAGAATCATGAGTTTGCTGTCGTTCGATCGCTGTACCTAATACATTAGCCACTGCCTGCAAAAAATAAACATCATCCTGAGTAAACCACCACTTCATTTTAGTATGTATAGCCAGTATCCCATAAGGTTGTTGTTTTTCACCGCCAGGGATAATGACGCTGATTCCAGAAATAATTCCATGGTCGTGCAGCAGTTTTGATCCCCTAAATCTGGTTTCAATACGAAGGTCTTCAACAATTACAGGCTTAGATGAATGTAGGGTATAACCTGCTTGAGTATCACTGCCAGTATCTACGATTGCATGACCTACAAGTCCCTCTTGCCAACCAACACCAGCCCGTAACAGTAAAGAATTGCCATCAGGTAACAGTTGGAGAATCTTGCAGTATTCTCCATCTAATATTTGGGCAACTATTTGTACAATCTCATCCATCAACAGCGAAATATCTTTGCCTGATAAGGCTTCTTGAGTAATTTGAGCCACAGATCGCTGTTGTCTAATTCGATTTTTACAAGCTTGGTTAATCAGCCTTAATTGGGAAGTTTGCTCTGTAACTCGTGTTTCTAATTCAGCATTGAGAATAGAAAGTTGTTTTTCTGCATATTTGCGATCCGTGATATCATGACCTTCGGAAATTAATAATATCACCTGTCCAAGTTCGTCAGAAACTGGTTTGAGAGAAAAATCGACGGTAATCACCTGCTTGTCTTGGCCGACTACCATAATTTCATAACGGACAAACTCACCTTTGACTGCTTTAGCGATCGCTTGTCTCATTTGTGCTTGAGCAAGTCTATATTTAGTCTCTATGTCTCTAGGATTTTCCTCATCATCCACTGCTAACCACCATTTAAGTTGCCAAAAAAAATGTCCGACAATATCTTCATGTTTGAGACCAGTAAAGTCTAAAAATGTCTGGTTAGCTTCTAAGATAGTACCGTCTGGGTTTAAGAGTCCAATAAATTGAAATGTTTGATTAAAAATAGCTTGAAAGCGTCTTTCGCTTTTTTGTAATGCTATTTCTTTCTCTTTGCGCTCTTTAATTTCTGACTCTAAAGTTTTGTTAATTGCTGCTAATTTGGACGGGCTTGGTAATTCTAATGCTTGGGGAATCAGAGGATACATTTCCAAGGCTGTGTATAGAGAAGCCATTGCTGTAATTGCTTTCATACCCCCTGATAACCAATAGGCGGGATGCCACAAAGTCCAAACTTCCAGGAGATGGACTGTACCGCAGAAAGCAATGAAGGCCCCAAACATCCAGAATATCCATTTAAAGGGTACATCCTGTCGTTGACGGACAAAGTACACTAACATGAGGGCAATGGAATAGTAAGCTATTCCTGTTAATGCGTCTGAGCTAGCGTGTAGCCAAACTAAGCCTGATTCCCAAAGATAGCATTGTCCATGGGGCATCAATTGTTCTGGGGAAAATATGTTTTGTATTAGTTGCCACATAATAATTACTTTTTTAACTTTTTTGAGATTTATAATCTTTGATTTTGCTACAATTTAACATTTTAGGTTAGTGATGCTTAGACTCCTCAACCTTGAGAATTTGTCTTCCGGTAGCTCTTTTTTCTAAATCATCTATTTACTATTTATTATGTCATAGTTGATATAGGCAATAACTTCTGTGATACCTATGCCTAATAAGAGTAGTAAATCTAAATTAATCACACACAGCTTACTATTTGACGCCGAGAATATACCGATCGAAACAAAAGATATTTACTAGGAAAATATGAGCTTAAATATATTGATAAAAATTTAATTATATATGTTAAAAATTTGATAGAAATATCAAATTAAATGTATTTAATGATAGATATATTATTAGTATTAGATGAAAAAATAACATATAAAAATTTAGAATTAGATATAATTAATTGAGAATTAAGCTGATACCATTTTAAACATAATTAATAGTTAGAAACTAGCTGATAGCTAAAAAACTTTTCTCTGTTCTGGAGTTCTCTTGAACTAGTCATCTAATTTATGAATAAAATTATGGCATATTAAATTTTCCCAAAAATCATCCAAACGAAATAAACGTTTTTATCCCCGCACCCTTTGTAACAGAGCTTTCAACCTATCGTATTTTTTCGGTAATTATCCGAGTTTGAACTCAAAAAAACGATTAAAATAATCTAGCAATAACGACGGAAAAGGAAATGAACATGGAAATTAAAGCAATCAATACACCCCAGCTAGAATGGACAGGAGATGCCCTAGCCATTGGTTTATTTGAAGATACCGACACCATATTAACTGGGGATATGGCCTATTTGAACGAAAAGCTTAATGGCACCTTATCTGAACTAATCGAAGAAACAGAATTTAAAGGTAAAGTCAACAGCAGCGCCTCAACCCGCGTGGGCAGCAAAAAACCCATCCGCAAAATTATTATTGTGGGCCTGGGCAAATCAGAAGATTTAAAATTAGAAACCCTCCGCCAAGCAGCAGCCACCTGTGGACGCTTGGCAAAAAAAGAGAGATGCAAAACTTTAGGCATTAGTCTACCAATCTGTCAAGATGCTAATGCTACAGCTGCAGCCATAACAGAAGGCATTGAGTTAGCCCTACATCAAGATAATCGCTTTAAATCTGAACTCAAAGAGGAAGGGCCAGATGTAGAAACAGTAGACTTAATCGGTTTAACTGGCTCCGATGAAGCCATTGCCCGCGCTCGGCAAATCTGCTCTGGGGTCATCCTAGCACGAGAGCTCGTGGCAGCTCCCGCTAACTCCTGCACCCCAATAACTATGGCTGAAACTGCTGAAGCTTTGGCCAAAGAGTTTGGGTTAACCATAGAAATTTTAGAAAAAGAAGACTGTGAAAAATTAGGTATGGGAGCTTTCCTCGGAGTTGCCCAAGCTTCCGATATCCCACCAAAGTTTATTCATATCACCTATAAACCAGAAGGTACTCCTCGTCGGAAATTAGCAATAGTAGGAAAAGGCTTAACTTTTGACTCCGGTGGCTTAAACCTCAAAACCTCCGGTAGTGGCATTGAAATAATGAAAACTGACATGGGAGGAGCAGGTACAACTTTTGGTGCTGTTAAGGCGATCGCTCAGTTAAAGCCAGATGTGGAAGTTCACTTTATTAGCGCTGTCACTGAAAATATGGTGAGCGGGCGAGCGATGCACCCCGGTGATTTTCTCACTGCTTCCAATGGCAAAACTATTGAGGTTAATAATACAGATGCAGAGGGGCGTTTGACTTTGGCAGACGCTCTGGTTTTTGCGGATAAGTTGGGAGTAGACGCGATCGTAGATTTAGCAACTCTCACTGGTGCTTGTGTTGTGGCATTGGGTAATAATATTGCTGGTTTGTGGAGCCCGGATGATGAGTTAGCAGCGCAACTGAAAGCAGCAGCAGAAAGTGCTGGGGAGAAACTGTGGCAGATGCCTTTGGAGGAAAAATACTTTGAGGGATTAAAAGCTATGCACGCTGATATGAAGAATACTGGGCCTCGCCCTGGTGGTGCGATTACTGCTGCTCTGTTTTTGAAGCAGTTTGTTAAGGATACGCCTTGGGCGCATCTAGATGTTGCTGGCCCGGTGTGGATAGATGCAGAAAATGGCTACAATAATCCTGGGGCAACCGGTTATGGTGTTCGTACTCTGGTGAATTGGGTTTTGAGTTAACGTTGATGGTGCCCTGCGAGTGATTGTTAAATCTTACCGCAGGCGAGTGATTTTAGCACTCTAACTGGACTGACTAAGATGGTGCGTTACGACGGATTTTTAAATACCTTTGACAGCTTATATTTTAGCCGTCTAACTGAGCCTACTAGACCTGGTGCAACAGGTTGTGGTGTTCGTACTCTGGTGAATTGGGTTTTGAGTTAGCGTTGATGGTGCCGTGCGAGTGATTGTTAAATCTTACCGCAGGCGAGTGATTTTAGCAGTCTAACTGGACTGACTAAGATGGTGCGTTACGACGGATTTTTAAATACCTTTGACAGCTTAGATTTTAGCCGTCTAACGCACCCACTAGACCGACTACTCTAACGCACCCTACTGGAGTGACACATCTAAGATGGTGCGTTACGACGGATTTTTAAATGCTTTTGAGAGCTTAGATTTTAGCCGTCTAACGCACCCTACTACTGGCCTGATACTTTTTTTTTTTGAAAAAACTTGATTTTTTAGTCTATCTAGATTATGATGTCTCTTAAGTAGTAAAACAAAAGTAAATAACTATAGAGATATAAGGGCAAGTTTAGCTGAAAGTCTTTCTATATAAAGATTAAATCGAACGAAAAGCCTGCAATGCTTGTGCTGTTTATTTTTGTTAGTGATACTTATGTGCTTTGTTGAGGGCGATCGCTCCGAATCCACAATTATATAGAATAGAAAACTATGGCACTACCAAAACCTTTAAATTCCCAAGACTTACAACCTTTTTTAGCAAATCCGGCCCAACTAACGGAACAAACTATAGAGCTACAGTTGGCGATCGCTAATTATCCAGACACACCAACTAACCTGCTGGAAATCTTGGTTAATAGTTCTGACCCTCTGGTTGCAGAAGCAGCGAGTCACCATATTAATTGGGCGGGAGAAATAACGGAAAATTGGCAACAAATAGCAGATACAACTTTAGAAACAAAAGAATTAGGACAAAATGACCATCTGGCGGTGGAACTTCTAAAAATTGCTCCAGTGCCGGATTATTTTCTCAGCGAGTGGGTACCATCAAGTTATCTTACTTTAGCTTTGAAAAATCCTCATCTACCTTTACGATATCGAGTGAAATATTTGGAGAGACTGGCACGGGAATCTAATATTAAGTCGCGCTTTGAAGTGGCAGAATGTCCAGAAACTCCACCGGAAGTATTGGAAATATTGGCAGGGGATGTAGAATTGCCGATTCGGATGGCGGCACAATCTAATCCCAGTTGTCCGCAGGAGTTAATAGAGTTGGTGGAAGAGCAATTAGCGGTAGCTCAGGATTGGAATACTGATTCGGAACAGTTAGCAACTTTAGGAGAAAGTCGGTGGGAGTTGATTCGGTTGGCAGTAGCTCAAAATCCGGCAACGAGTGTAGAAACTCTAATGCAGTTGGCGGGAGATGGGGTATTTAAGATTAAGTTAGGGGTTGCGAAAAATCCTCAGACTCCGGCGAATATTTTGGCTGTTTTGATGGAAAATTCACACACAAAAATAAAGTCAGCCGTGGCAAACCATCCTAATGTAACGGAGGAAATTTTGCATAAGTTGTTTCCCATTCACAAGAGTGTTTTAAGAGAAAAGGATAATTTACCTGCTAGTATTTTAGAGCTGTTTTTTGGGGAATTTGCCACAGACGATTCGATTTGGAAACAACGTGAATTGCTAAATTTACTATTGAAGCAGCCAAATACTCCTACTTGGATTTTGGCTGAGTTGGCAAATGTCAATCTTGAAGCGATAAGAGCGGTTAGAGCGGAAAAAGAGGCTCAAGGTCTTAAATATCAAAATTATGCTCAGTTTATAGACAGTTCGTGGGTTCGAGATGAAATTCGTTTTTTAGTTGATGTTGCCAAACACCCACAGGTTTCGGTGGAAATTTTAGAGCAATTGAGCGATTGTCCTCATCCTGACATTCAGACAGCTATTGGCCATAATCCTCGATCGCCGGAATCGCTACGAAATAAAATTGCTAAATCTCTTAGGGTTGATGTGGGAACATTGCGATCGATAGCTAA
>JBARXI010000972.1:0-4863 GCA_049647275.1 Microcoleaceae cyanobacterium | reverse complement strand
ATATTAGTGCTATTACATTGTGGGCATTTTAATTGTTGAAATGCGCTACAATTCATCTTCGTTAATGTACATTTTTGTATTGGGACGATAATCAAACTCCTCCTCTAGAAAAGATTCAATTCTTCCTAGATACACACAATGATTATTTATATGACGCACAATATTTTTATCTTTTCGCCTAACAGAAGTCCCTATTCCATCAATATCATCTCGGTTATTGTCAACTTTATTCTCAATTCTTCCAATGTATTTAGAAATTTTCCAAGTCCCTAAAACTACACCAGTAAAAGTAAGCATCATCCCAACAGTTATAACAGTTTCAGGTGGCATTTTTTTCTTTCAGTTATATTCAAGATAATCAAAAAATAACCGTTTATGGCTAATAAATAACACAATAATCATTTAAAACTTTCATCAAATAAAGACGTACTAATTTTTTGCAAAAATAAATTTCATATTCAAAATTTCACTAATAATATTGCTTGCGGGTCTTGTCCCTTATTAACTTCTAAATCTATAATGTAAAGTCAAGAGGACTTTAAACAAAACTTTGTGTTTATGACAGATACTTAATATTAATTATTGCTTTAACCAACAAAGCAGTGTAAATACTACAAACAGTTAGACATAAAATAATTTATCCCTAATATTGCATATTGATTGAAAAGTTTTTCACAAACTACTTATCAATATGTTTATCATTTCAACTTAATAAATTTATTACCACTTAACAAATAAAGGTAATAAATTTATACTTTAAAACCCTAAACTTCTTGATATTGGTAAACTTCTAAATCAATATCTGGCATCCAATAAGGAGGTTCAAAGGATAGATGGCTTTGTTGTGTTAATAAAACCCCCGGAAAATGTACAATCCTCCACTCATTTAAAATAATTCCAGTGCTTGAAAAGTATTCAGGAGCAAAATCGTTTACACTTCCAATATATAAATAAAGTCTTCCCGCGTAATTCCATGTAGATTTACCATTAACTGTATTAGCAAATACTTTAAAATATTCATTAATAAAAGGAATTGGCATAATAATATTAGGGATTTTATTGAAATAGCCGGGAGTGCCAGAGATATTTCTTTGTTCCTCGGCTATTAACTGCCAGTTAGAATCATTAGACAGGTCTACCATTGATAGCGCTATTTAACACAAGTTCATAAATATTAAGCACTTTTTCAACATAATCATGTCTTTCCTGTAAAAAGTCTAAGTAAGTATCTGTTGGGAGCTGATCATTAAGCCACAATTGAGTATTGTCGTTAATTTCATCCCCCCTGCCTTCATCCCAGGTAGGAGTGGCAATGTAAAATAACTCATCAATATTCATTTATGCGTTAACCACAGTTAATTTAATTTCTTTTTGATTCTTGAAATAAAGTTTTTGGTCTGCGGATAAACTGCTTCCTGCCGCCCGAATACTTTGCCTGGCAACCTCAAATGATTGTTCAGCTCCGTCAATTTTCTGTCCAAATCGACTAGATACAGAATCCTTTTTCCTGTATGTATAAGGAAGTTTGGTAATCCTAGACTCACCTGCTGCGCCAACAATCTCACCAGTTTCAACTAGTTTCACCTGAGCTAATTCTGATTTTTTAGTGCTTTCAATAATTATAGTATTCACACCTGTGGGGACTGCTGTTTGCCCCCATTTTGTAGCGCCAACAATTAGTCCGGCTAAAGCTGTAATTAGTGCTGCTGATGATTCAGAAACATTAGCTACAGCCGTTCCAGCAACAGCTGTAGACCCTAATATCCAAATACTATCACTTTGCTTCACCCCAAAAGGAACAATATAAAGAATTCCAGATTCTCTAGCCGATCGTAAATTTCCTGTCAATCCTTTTTTAGTTTGATAAAGTGCTCTTTTTTCAGCCCTTCCTAGTTTGTTCCAATTATCAAAATTATCTTTAGCAACTTTTAACTCATCTGCTTTCTGAATCAACGAATAAGGTCTACCCATTTTTATTTTTCCGCAACTGTCAATAACTAGTTAATAGCACAACAAATCAAAGACTGAGGGGTAGATAGAGCAAGACGTAGCGGGCTTTTAACAAGACAAACAAAACCTGACAAAACTATATATGTTTCGTCGGCTGCGAAGTAGACTAAAATATCCTGTGTTATTAAGAATTGTTAAGCTACGTAGAGGGTTTGAGATTGCTTGGAAATTGGCAAATATAACCGTGCGTAGCGAAAATATAAATCCTCTTTAGTAAAAGCTGTATGAATCGTTACTTCTTTTCCTAAGACAGTTTTTTTCTTGGGTTTAACTGTAGATTTTTTGATTCCCTTACTGCCGTCTTTCACTAAATCTTCTCTCAGAGAGTGACCCTGGATAGATAAAACGTCTGAATAAAACCTAATTGCTTCAGCTTTGCTTTTCAATGGCTGCCAGAAACTATATCCTAATGGCTTGAAGATGTAAGAACAAATAACATCCCCTCGTTCTACTTTGTAATTTTTGAACTTAGTAATTATCTTGTTTGTTAGTTCGGCTACATCATTTACAGATAAAACGCTCTCACCCGCCCATTTATAATCAGCGTGTTCTACTTTACTCATTAATCGCCAACTTATTTGCAGTCTAGTTGGTTTAGCATGACCAGGCAATCTAGTTCGAGCTGAGAAGTGTAGACTTACTTGGGGATGCCCGCCAACTATTGGTGTTTCTCGTTGTGGCGCTGCATCGGCCATTACTTCTTGAGTCTTCATCCTCCCCCGCAACTGTTGCCTTAGTTCGGAATAAGTACCCTCTAATATCTCAGAATCAGCTTGAACGCTCCGATCCTTCCAAAACCGAATTTTCATATATCCCAACTCAGCAGCCTGTTCCTTAGTCAATAGGTTTAATTTGTCAGGTCGCTGTTTTATATCTTTCCCCCAGGGCTTCAACTTTGATTCTGCTATCTTCTTTGTAGAGGGTAAATTGCGCTGAAACTCATACTCAAAATCCTCAAACCACTTCTCAAAATTAATACCAAAACCCAGCCGATTACCCAACATATCATGTTGAGCTTTGAGCAAGGAGCTTTGCTGAATAATACTCCACTCAGGACCAGCCAAATAATATCTTTGCTTCTGGTCTAAATCTTTATTCGGAGTAAACTCATACAAATCAATATTAGCTTGCTCAAATATATCTCCACTTCCAACACTTCCACCAATTAACGTTGCCTTGTGAATATTTGATACTTCCTCAAGTATCTGCTTTTCCCAATTATTTTGTGCTGCCATAACTTTTACTGAGCAATAATTTCAATTGAATTACTAAATCCCTGCCACAAACCCGACCGCAATCCCTGACTGAAACTTCTGATCCTCTCATCTGTAATAACAGTCTTCTCCAGTTTGTTCACCCCATCCTCCAGACTCCACGGCTTGTTATCATCATCACCCCATTTAGCAATCGCCTTATCAAGCCCCGGCACTAACTTTTTAAATTCGCTAGGAAAACGTTTCCAAAGCTTTTTTATAGCCCTTCTGCCATGCAAAAATGCGTATTTTATCGCAATCTGCAAGCCCGTCTGAATACCTTGGTAAGCAAAGTTGGAAACATTTTGTAATAGTTCTTGCCTTAGTTCCGGTTTCAAACGCCAAATCAAAGCCATAGTTCGGATATTTATCTGGACTTTAGGTGGTGAAGCAAATCCCCCCACTGCCATAGTTGCAATTTGCCTACCGATAAAATTTCCCGCAGGGCCGTAGAGGCCGTCAATGGCAGCTTTTATATCTGCTCTGATTTGCTTATCTGATATCTGAACGTCAAATTCATACAATGTCTCGGCAGTAGTCAAGATACCTGATGCTAATCCACCTAACCCTGCACCAGCAACCAACCCGCCACCAACACCAAGAGAACTCACAGCTGCACCCACACCACCTGTCACCCAACCAACAGCAGCACCACCTACAAGTAGAATTGTTCCTGCTGCCAACCCGGTCGCTACAGTTCCGGCTGCTGCTGCCAGCGGATCGTCTTTTGCCCACTGGTTGAAAATTTTGCCAAAAGTACCTTTTTTGATAGATTCAACTACAGCCTTGCCACCTTCTACTACTTTGTTCAGGAAATTCCCTGCCGATACGACAGGCTTTTTTACCAACTCAAACAGCGGACTACCTAATTCTTTGAGCCAGTTCAAATCAACTGGCTCATTACTAGATATAGCTGATGATAAAGTTGCTGCTGCTATAACCACCATTATTTTTTGCCTTTGTTACCACCCTTTTCTGTACCACCAAAACCTTTAGAACCGGGAACGGGAATATCCACAGCTTTTTCTTTGCTAACTTTTTTCAGCTCTGGCTGTTTATCCTTATCTACTTTTGGCTGTTGTTTTCCAGTCGCCATACCAGAAAAATTATTTTCTAATTGTTGATTAAAAGTTTTCAAATCATCATCTCCATCTGTTCCCATGGCACGCTGTATATCTTTAATGAGTAGTCCTCGCTCTCCCCACTGCTGAACAATCTCACCTTTCAAACGAACTTCTAATAAATCAGAAATTGCCTGAACTTTTTCCTGTGGAGTCGCAGGGTTTGATGTCTGAGAAGCATTGTCAAAATTTGGGTTGCCGTAAGGTTTGATATCGTATTTCTTGAATGCCATATTTTATTCTTTTAACCATTCCAAAATATTGTTTTTAATTAAGTTAAATCCTTGCTCTGAAAGATTGCCAAACTTATCAATATAATTACCTTCATCATAATTATCTAATGGAGATAAATCTACTACCCTTTTAAACTGAGCGAGGATTTGCATAGCTTTATTAGGTAGATTTAATTGGCGGTCGTACCAATGTGCTCTAATAGGTAGCAATACTATCGCAGGATTTTGTTGATAATAATAATTAAG
>JBARXI010000971.1:0-8186 GCA_049647275.1 Microcoleaceae cyanobacterium | reverse complement strand
CCGTAAACTTTCTGGGAGGAATTTATTTGGTAGCCTCAGTCATTTTATTGGCATAGCGAGCGCCATCGCCCCATAACATACAATATCCCTTTTGTCAACCTCCTTAATTGATGACACGCTATAGCAGAACTAGGGAAATAACTCAACCTAACTGAAGTACCGAAGTATTCAACAAATTACATTCTAAATCTTCTGGATACCAAGCCAAACCATCCAGAGCCATCTTCTCAATTAAACTAGCCAACCGCAAAGCCTTAAGAGCTTGTTCTCCTCCAACCGAAGGTTGATTTCCACCCCCCACACAGTTGACAAAATGCTCCAACTCTGCATGAAGAGGCTCAATATTACTAGTATAAACCTTCTCAATTAAACCATCCTGACGATAAAGCACCTGACCATAGTCAGTCACATAATCTGCCGTTGTTTGACGGTGAATCAGAATTTCATTATTGAGAAAATCTGCCTCAGTCAAAGAATTTTTACAGTGTGCCACAATAGAACGTAACTTTTTATGTGTCACCTTACTAGCAGTTAAAGTGGCCACAATCCCATTAGCAAAACCTAAGTTAGCTGTCACATAATCTAAATTTCCCGAACCAGAAGCACTACTCCCACTAGCAGTAAGTTTAACAACTGGGGAAGCCACCAACTCCAACAACAGGTCAATATCATGAATCATCAAGTCCAAAACCACCGAGACATCATTAGCCCGATGAGAATATGGACTCATTCGAGCAGCTTCCAAGGCCAACAACTCCTCAGTTTTCAGTACTTTACTAAGTTCTTGAAAAGCAGGATTAAACCGTTCTATATGACCCACCTGTAAAATTCGGTTAGTTTCCGCAGCAGTATTGACCAAAAATTCGGCCTCGGCAATACTAGCAGCAATGGGCTTTTCCATTAACACATGGACTCCCGCCTGCAGACAAGTCATTCCCACGGCATAATGTTGAAGAGTTGGTACAGCTACACAGACAGCATCTACATGAGGCAAAAGGTCTTGATAGTCCTCAAAAAAACGAACCCGATACTTACTAGCAGTATCGAGTCCTCTTTCAACGTTAATATCTGCTATACCCACTAACTCAATATCTTTAAGCAAACTTAGGACACGGGTATGATGTTGGCCCATGTTGCCCACTCCTATGACCCCTACACGCAGAGGTTGAGATTGACCATGTTTGGTAAATACGCTTGACATTCTATTTAGCACTCCTAGATTCTCCTCCACCACACCTAATCAAGTTGATAGGTTTGTTTTATTCAGCCTCTGCAAATGTATCTTATAATTGTTAATCATTGCTAGTGGTATAGTGGGCTTCTGGCTCGATCGGTAATTTGGTGAATTTTAGTTTTATCAATGCTGCGTTTAGCCGTTCTAAAACTATCCAGACTCTAACGTTTTTTTAGTCAGGAACTCTCAACTATCAGAGTTTAAATCTACAGTTTAGTGTGACTTTATACTCACCTTAGAAATTATTCTATTCATTAATTTGGGAAGCATAAATGCGACTGGCAATAGTAATAGTAAACTATCGTACTCCCCATTTAGTTATTGACTGTTTGGCTTCTCTAGAAAAAGAAGTTAATCTAGGTCTAGACCAAGTAGTAGTAGTAGATAATAAATCTGGGGATAATTCAGTTGAAATAATTGAACAAGCTATTACCGAAAAGAATTGGAGTCCATGGGTAAAGTTTTGCCCATCTCCTATTAATGGAGGTTTTTCAGCAGGTAATAATTTTGGCATAAAAGCCGTAACAGCAGATGCTTATTTATTGTTAAATAGCGATACAATTGTCAGACCAGGAGCGATCGCTTCTCTACTTGAAGCTATGGCAGCACATCCTGAAGCTGGTCTGATTAGTCCGCGGTTGGAATGGCCTGATGGTACACCTCAAATAAGCTGCTTCCGCTATCATTCCCCAATTAGTGAATTGATTAATAGTGCAGCAACTGGGCCCATTACAAAAATCCTCAAATTTAGGGATGTTCCTATTCCTGTTTCTGATACATCGTTTGAACCTGAATGGACAAGTTTTGCTTGTGTGTTAATTCGGCGGGAGGTTATTGAACAAATTGGTGTGATGGATGAAGGATACTTTATGTATTATGACGACGTTGACTACTGTCGGCAGGCGAAAAATACTGGCTGGAAAATACTTCACTGGCCTGATGCTAGAGTTATTCACTTACGGGGTGGGAGTGGGTCGGTAAAATCAGATGTGGCAGCTCGCAAACGTCCTCCATCTTATTTATATGCTTCTCGATCGCGCTACTTTAGAAAATTCTATGGGCTACCAGGATTGGGAATAGCTAATCTGTTTTGGTTGACTGGTCGCACTGTATCATTGGGTCGTGAGTTAGTGGGTAATAAAAATCCACATATATGTGAAAATGCAACTCGTGATATTTGGATGAATTGGCAAGACCCACTCAAACCTCCAACTGTAACCTAATATTAAAAACAAAATTAAACTAACTGAGATAACAAAAAATCAAAGATTATACTATAATTAAATATAACAACAAACTAAACTTTCCCTGGTAATAATTACTATGAAAAAATTAAAATCTAATAAAGTTTTCGCCATTGGGTTTCAAAAAACAGGAACGACCTCACTAGGTAAAGCTCTGGACATATTAGGATATCAAGTCTGTGGATATTGGGAATTTAGAAAATATGCTGAATTACAGAATTTAACTTTAGATATGATTCGCCAAAAGGCGTTTGAACTAACAGAATCATATGATGCTTTCAAGGATACACCTTGGCCTATATTTTACCAAGAATTAGATAGAAAATATCCCAATAGTAAATTTATTCTTGTTATTCGTGATACAGATAGTTGGATTAATAGTGTTGTCAACGATTTTTGCTCATGGGATAATTCTATACATAAATTAATATATGGAGTGGGTCATCCAAAGGTAAATGAATCAGTATGGATTGAGCGGTATGAGCGTCATAACAAGGAAGCGATCGATTACTTTAAAGACAGACCAAACGACTTTTTACTGCTCAATTTAAAAACAGTGAAACTTTCTGGATGGGAGAAAATTTGTACTTTTCTTGGTGAGGAAAAACCAGAGATAGAATGGCCACATACTAATAAGAAATGGCAGAAAAAAAATATGTTATTTATTCAAAAAATCTTGAATAAAATTAAGTCTTAAAAGTCATCCATATTTAATAAAAATGAAAATGATCCCGGAAAAAAAGGTAATTCCTAATAATACTTACTCGGTAGGACCATTTAAAGTTTTCACTTACCCAACAAGATTAGCGGCAGCTTGGAAAGCAGATATTTTAGAAATTAATATACCTGCTTATGAAATTCATAGACCAGAAATAGAAATTACTATTGAAAAAGCCTCAACTATTTCTCTTGGCATCAAATCGAGGAACTTATTGAGAAGAATATATAAAAAAATGGTACAGCCAATTGATATGGCTGAGGAATATATTCTGGATGCAAGATATGATACTGATAAAAACATAGCACACATACTTAAAAACATAGCTTCTGGTTTATTGGTCGCCAAAAATATTCCGCCAAAAATAAAAAAGGTAACAGTTATTTTGAGGGCAGATGCCTCAACAATGGCTCAAAAAGCCTACAATATTCTAGGATTTCCTACAGTATGTACTGATAAAAATGTTCAGGGTAAAATTATCAAAGTGCCTAGTGGTAAAAATGGTGAATACGAAAAGTTCTACGAAGAACTTTTTGGTAAGTTAGCTTTTGAAGGATATCAGCAAGAAACTCCACCAAGAGTTTTTATTTCACGAAAGGGAACAAGAAGTTTAATAAACCAAGGTGAGGTGGAGAAAACTCTAGAGGAGTATGGGTTTAAAAAGTTTTATTATGAAGATATACCAATCAGTGAACAATGGTCGATAACCAAGAATGCTAAAGTTATAGTGGGATTGCATGGTGCTGCACTGGCTAGTATTGTTTTTAATCGTAATCAAGTAAAATTAATAGAATTATTTCATCCAGGTTATGTGACCCACGCCTATAGACACATGACATCTGCGGTTGGAGGAAGTTGGTGTGGAGTAAGCGGTCAGATCACTGAAAATGTAATTAGAGAACTAGACTTTAAGCACAAAGCAAGAAGTTTTGCTTCATCTCCTACACAGATCGATATAAAGTCTCTCAAGATGGCATTAGATTATCTGGAAATATCAGGAGGTGATTTATGAATCCTTATCCAGACTTTATTACCATCGGTGCAATGAAATGTGCTACCAGTAGTTTGCACGTTCAATTGGCAGCACAACCAGGCATTTTTATGTGTGAGCCAAAAGAGCCAAACTTTTTTAGCAATGATGAAGAATATGCCAAGGGAATAGAATGGTATAAATCTCTTTTTGCAGAAGCATCTATTAACGATATGTGTGGGGAATCAAGTACTCACTATACTAAACTACCTACTTATCCCTATACAATTGAACGCTTAAAACAACATTTGCCCGATGTAAAATTAATTTATGTGATGCGTCATCCTATAGATAGACTTATATCACAATATATTCATGAATGGAGTCAAAACGTAATTTCAGTAGATATTAATAGAGCTATTGATGAATATCCAGAATTGATTTCATATAGTAAGTACAGCTTACAACTTCAGCCATATTTTGAAGCATTTGGAAGAGAAAAAGTATTACCTGTATTTTTTGAAAGAGTTTTAAAATTTCCTCAAGCAGAATTAGAAAGAATTTGTCAGTTTATTGGTTATCAAGGTAAACCTGTTTGGAGTGATGTTGAATCTCATACTAAAAATGCAGGGAGCGATCGCTGGCGCAAGACTAAATTACGAATGTTTATAACCGAAAATTCTGTATTGAAAACAATTCGACAAAACTTAATTCCTAAAAGTTTGCGGAACAAGATTAGAAATTCATGGGCTATACAGAATAAACCAGAAGTAGAACCTCAAAAATTAGAATATTTACAGAATATTTTTGATGAGGATTTAGCTGTTGTTGGCTCTTGGCTAGGAGTTGAATTATCTTGTAATAACTATAAGGCTACAGTGCAAAATAATTCTATAAATTGGGTTGATGTGATGAGTAAAAAGTCTTGAACGGTTATTTTTTAGACTGAATTTTATTGCGATTGTAATCTTATTTTGATTAGTTAATGAAAGGGTTTATTTAAATGTATAATTAGAGTTTGCGGAAAAAGTTATAGGGGTATAGGGGTAGAGATAGGCAAAAGCTACACAAGACAAAAGTTTTATTGGTACGAAGACTCTGTTTATTTACCAATGGATAATTGACAATTGACAATTGATAATTAATAGACCTCTCCGAAAATAGTCAAATACTTACTATAACTATCTTTTGAGGAGCGATCGCTTAATAGTGACAATAGCTAATTTTTACCGTCAAATAAGCACTTTAGATATTTTCTATTAAAAACTATCTCAAAAATAGCATCTTTAAGTTAACTAATTTCAGATGTTGAATAATGCTTTTTTTACTCTAATCTGCATTTTCAACCCTCCCTATTGCAGGAGGTACTGATAACTGATAACTGAAATGATTCCTGACTTCTTCGTCACTATTTATAAGTATTTAACCGTTAGCGTAGCTCCCCCGGAGGGGGCACATAATATTAAAGACTATTTTTTTCCACTTTTTGATTGATTAAATACTCTTCAAAAAATTGATTTATGAAAGCTTTGGATTTATTCAGCAAGCCCTAATAGTTAACAGACATTTTGTTAATTTTGTACTAATTAGGTGGGCGGAATTAAACGTATAGCAGAAGGCAGAAGGAAAAATATTGCGTTGTCTGAGTTTTAAGATGAGTGATCTGTCCGCGCCCTTTCCTTCGACTGCTATAACTATATTCCGAATAGAGTGGAACGGAGTGGGAGGTTTGCGGAGAATTCCAGACCGAAAGCAATCTCAATTTTTTCAGGGATTTAAAATTTCTGTTTCATTCTACCAATTATTTATGCCTACCTACTTACTATAATCTTCAATAATATTAAGTTCGGAGTGGTGCGTTATCAATAAAGCGATCGTAAATTCAAGCCAAACCATTGATAGTGAATTTACTAAAGTTAATAGCGTTGCATAATCTAGGTATAAATTATAAATATTCATCCCTTAAACTACTTCAATAGCATTTATTACAACCGCTCCGGTGCTCCCTTATTTCAAAATCATATCCTCATTCAGCAACGCCAAGTTAATTTATTAGAAGCCTTAATTAAAACAATGAATATAAGTAACTCATAAACCTAACGTTTAGGTATTCACTAGTAAACTAATAATTGAATTGGGCATATATCCCAAAGTATTTATGCCCATATACATATTAGATTAAGAACTCATCTACAGGCACATATATACCTTCACGAACAATTTTTTCTCGGTCTTTAGCTGGAGACCAACCAAGTTGAGATTCAGCCTTAGAGCAATCAAATACTGCAGCAAAGCTACGACCCTGACAATCAGCATAACTAGGAAAAGGTGCTTCTGACGATCTGCCAATACTTTTAATTGCCCATTTTGCTAAAGCTTCAGAATAATACCGCCAGTTAGGTGTCGCTACACGCTTCAATTTTATCTGAGCACGATGCTCAAACTCATCAAGGTATTCATTAGCCGTAATACAGGGAATACTAGAAAGGTTATAAGATTCTCCGTCAATTCCAGGTACATCAATTGCCTTGACCATAGCATCAGCAACATCATCAACTAATACGATGGGTAATTGATTATTTCCATCTCCCCAGAGAGCAGAAACAGAACTATAAGGCCAACCAGCTACCCCCCAATGATAAGGACTACCACCACTACCTAGCACTATACCGGGACGGAAAATTACTACAGGTAGTCCCTTTTGGCGGTGAAGTTCCAATAATAATCTCTCATTTTCTAACTTAGAACGAGCATAAGGTTGAACCCGCAACATCCCTTGATGGGGCTGAGTTTCCTCTGTAATAGTCTCCCCAGGCTCGCCAGTATAATATAGTGCAATGGAAGAGGTGTAAAATAGGCGTTCTACACCATGTTTCAGACAAAGTTTGGCAAAATTAACCGTAGGTTCAACATCGAACTTGAGAAACTCAGACCATGTATTTCCCGACCCACGAGCCAAATGATAAACGTAGCGAATACCTTCTAGAGCTTTTTCTACAGCTTCTGTATCAGAGAAATCACCTTTTGCCAGCTCCACTTCAAGGCTGAGAAGCTCTGGTGGACAATTCTGAGGATTACGACTCAAAATTCTTACGCCATAACCTTCCTGACGCAGACGCTTTACTAATGCCTGACCAATGAAACCTGTACCTCCAGTTACAAGTACCGTAGATTTTTGGCATGGGGGTACTGTTTCTGGCACAGAAATTTCTGGTGTAGGCAAATTAGCCTCTTTTGCTATCCATTCAGCTAGTGCTACGGCAGCTTCACCAGTAGCTGGAGAAATTCTTTCATCAAGAGTTGTCTTTCGACCCTGATAAAAACTTTCAACAGTTCTGGCAATACTGAAAGGAAAAGGCCCTGAATTTTTCGATAGACCCATCTTGGATAACACAAAGTTACCCAAGGTACTGCTAGCTTGTACCACAGAATTTCGTGCGGTGGATAGGACATTGACATAGCGGTCAATATCCAGTAAATAGGGAGTATGTTCCTGGCAAACGTATGTATTGTTCTCAAAGTCAACCGTTGCTACTGCATTTGTACCCCGAACATGAATGTAGTGTTCTGGATATCCATCAATATATGAATATCTGAGTCGGACACTAGTATTTCCTTTCCAACCTTGGATTTCCCAAAGTCGGTAAAACTCTAATCCACGAGGCAGTTCAATTTTATCTTTAACATCTACATTAATAGAATCAAGTTCACCTAGTAAATGAACTACATGAAGTAATGAGTGAGGTGCGACTTCAAACAAAATATTCTCAGGAGAACGGAACAACCATCCTCCAAACGGCCCACCTTTAAGTTGTCCGAGTTCCTTATGCCAAAGTATTTCTACTTGGTCTACGCGACCTAACCTACCGCTGCGCCAGTCAGACACCAATTTTTCATCATAAAAATTCGGTAAGTGGGAAACCACCGTCTTTTAAGCGGTGGATGGAAACGACGGGCGCGGATTTTAATCCGTAGTCAAAAAAATGTGTTATAATTAACTGGAAACTTAAAAAAAGTAGC
>JBARXI010000970.1:0-3900 GCA_049647275.1 Microcoleaceae cyanobacterium | reverse complement strand
GACGTCGGGGTAAGAATTGGGAAATTGTTGGTACGGGTGATTTTGATGGTGATGAAAATATTGATGTGGTCTGGCGTAATAATTTAAATGGTAAAAATCAGTTGTGGTTGATGGATGATACTCAGAGACAAGAAGTTGTCGAGCTGCCAAGACGTCAGGGTAAGAATTGGGAAGCCATTGTATAACTTTAGTATCAGCATCGAGAGAGTGGGGAGTAGAGATTTTTCAAGTGTTTCTATTTTGGTGATCCTTGCGCCGTAATGGTGAGGATATATATTTTTTAATTTCTCCCCAAACTCCCCAAACTCCCCAACTCCCCAAACTTCCTTTACCATTACGGCTGCACCACCACCTATATTTTTACTCCCCCTGTAAAATTATTCAACTTAAACCTGACTCATAACAGGTGGCGATATCTGTTGCTGCTGTTTCCGCTTACCTTTCATCACCATTTTCACCCCACCAGCAGGTCCCAAAGTCAAACCTCGACGTTGGGGTTTCACAGGTCGATTATCTGCTAACCTCATGTCAAAATTAGAAACCAACGTTGCTAATACCAAACGCAGCTCAAAATTTGCTAATGCCATTCCCACACAACGACGACTCCCTCCTCCAAAAGGCAAATATTCATAAGGAGAAAACTGCCTTTCCAAAAATCTTTCTGGCTTAAACTTTTTCGGTTCCGGATATAAATCTTCTCGGTGGTGAGTCAAATAAATAGAACCTAAAACAATTGTACCAGCTTCCAAGTGATAACCCTGTAACTCTACAGGTTTTGTTGGTACTCGTGGAAATGTCAACATTCCTACAGGATATATGCGCAAAGTTTCCTGGCAAACTGCTGTCAGATAGGGTAAACGGAAAATAGTCATTGGGTCAGCATCCGCGTTTAGAGTTGCCAACTCCTGCATGAGTTTTTGATATACTTCCGGTTGTTTGTGAACCCAATAAAGTGCCCAAGCAAGAGCTGTTGCAGTAGTTTCGTGACCTGCAACTAACAACGTCATCAACTCATCCCGAATTTCTTGGTCGGTCATTCCTTGACCTGCTTCATCCCTTGCTAATAGCATTAAGGTGAGGATGTCAGTACGACTCGGATCGACTTGAGCGCGACGTTCTTTAATTTCTGCATATAGAAGTTCGTCAAGTTGTCGCATTTGACGTTGATATTTACCCCACGGACTCCAAGCACCCAAATCTTGCTGTAAAAACGGGAAAAATAATATGCTTGCCCGTAGGGGAGAGCCTGTTACATCAAGAATATCAGCTATTAAAGGTTTAATTTGAGCAAGACGCGGACCTTCATGTAAACCAAATACTGCTTGCAATATTACTTGCATAGTAATCTCTTGCATTGCGTTACGAGCAATAAATGTTTCACCGACTTTTAAGTTGTTAGCTACTTGTTTACTCAACTCACAAATTAAATCGCCGTAGTTTCGCATTCTATCCCCATGAAACGGTGGCATTAATAATTTGCGTTCTCTACGGTGGCGATCGCCTTCTAGCACAATCATTGATTTTTCCCCAAGCAGAGATTTGAATATTTCTGTACCAGGAACTTCGTACTCATTATTATCTTTTGTCAATATCTCCTTTTGCGCTTGTGGACTACTGACATAGACGGCGGGATGATTACCTAAACCGACTTTTAAAGCAAATATATCTCCATACTTTTGAGCGCAGGTTTCCATTGTTTTGAGTGGTTCGAGAGTCCATTGAATTTGTTGTACAATGGTTGGTGTTTTTGGTCCGTTGATAGATTTCATATTAGTTAGGGGTTAATTTTTCGGTAGTAAATTAAGGAAGGAGCTTTGTACGCTCAGTTGCAACGCACCTTACAGCAACAGTACATAACAACTCCTCCATGGATAAGTCGTCCTGTAGTAAGTAGGTGGCCGTAATTAAAGGTAAGTATGTCATTGCGACTGGAACGGAGTGGAAGAAAGTAATCTCGATTATTTCATTAATTTCAAAGCAGTTTCTATTTTACTAATTATTTGTGCCTACCTACTTAATTTAAGTTTCTGATTCTACTGTTAACTTCCTACAGTTTAACAATTGTTTATACAGTCACAACGGAGGGAGATTTTTGTTTTTGTGGCAGACGTTTCCCAGTCATTACCATTTGTACCCCACCTGCGGGAGCTAAAGTTACACCCCGACGTACTGGTTTAACTTGTTTTTTTTCTGCCAACGCCAAACTATAACGTCTGAGAATAGTTGCTAATACCAATTTCATTTCAAACATAGCAAATGCTGCTCCAATACAACGGCGACTACTACCACCAAAAGGCAAAAATTCATAAGCAGAGTATTGAGTTTCTAAAAATCGTTCAGGTTTAAATTTTTCCGGTTCGGGATACAAATCTTCCCGGTGATGAGCTAGATAAACACAGGGAGCTAAAGCAGTTCCCGCTGGATATTCTTGACCCATTATTGTTATTGGTAATTTTGCTATTCGCACAAATGTAATTATTGCCACTGGATATATCCGCAGAGTTTCACAGCAAACTGCATTCAGATAGGGCAGTTTCATAATTGCCATTGGGTCAGGGTTATCCCCAAGAGTTTCTATTTCTGGCAATAGCTTGTTATAAATTTCTGGTTGGCGGTGAATCCAGTAAAATGCCCAAGCTAAGGCAGTTGCTGTAGTTTCATGTCCGGCAAATAGCAATGTCATCAACTCATCCCGCAATTCCCGATCGCTCATAGCTTCCCCTGCTTCATCCCGCGCCAACAGCAACATTGTCAAAATATCAGAGCGTTCGGGGTCTAGTTGTTGACGGCGTTCGGCAATTTCTGCATATAACAACTCATCAACTTCTTGCCGTTGTCTAAGAAATCTACCCCACGGACTCCAAGCACCCAAATCAATTTGGAGAAACCTGAAAAATAGCATACTTGCTTTCCAGGGAGAAGCCAGTGACTCTAAAGCTGAAGTCAAAAGTTGCTCTAATTTATCGTACCTCTCTCCTTCATCTAGACCGAAAACTGCCTGTAATATTACTTTCAAAGATATCTGTTGAGTTGATTCTCGCATTGAAAATGGTTCCCCCACTTCCCACTTGCTGGCTACTTGTTCAGCAATGTCACAAATCAACTCACCATAAGCTTGCATCCGCTCGCCATGAAAAGGTGGCATCAATAGTTGACGTTGACGTTGGTGAGGAGTGCCATCTAGCAAAGCCAGCGATTGCTCTCCCAATAGTGGCAGCAACAACTGATTTCCCACACCACAATCAAACTGCTTTGGATTAGTCTTAAAAATTTCCTCAATGGCCTTCGGATGGCTGATAAATACCATTGGGTAATTCAGTTTTATCTGAAATGCGTCTCCATATTCGATTGCACATTTTTCCATAAATGTCAAGGGTTCGGCCACCCACTGAAGGATTTGAATCAAAGCAGGAGTTTTTGGACCAGGCAATTGTGTCATAGTCATATTTCTATCTAGTTATCTTTTTATATATCCTAACTATTTTAATTGTTAATTTATTTTTTGATAGATATAGGAATTACACAACAACTCCATAATATAGCGCATATAGCAATCCTATTTCAGTTATAAATTTTTGGTGGTGGTAGGTGGTAGGTGTTAGGTATTAGGTGGTAGGTAGAAGACAAAATAAATACATCTAAATTTTTCACAAATCATTTAGGATCGCTATATTAATTTAGGCGATCGCTAACAATAACTGTTCAACAATTAATAATTAACAATTACCTTTTCTTAAAATAGACAGGATTGATGGTATGGAAAAAATTTTCTTTCTTGGTCGATTGGATATGGCGAGGAGACCGTTCCCTCCGGGACGCTTTCCTTACGGAATGCTATCGCAAACGCGTTAGCGGAAGCTTTGCGCTAGCAAACGCCATCCCACCCTACGGTTCGCTCCG
>JBARXI010000969.1:0-33525 GCA_049647275.1 Microcoleaceae cyanobacterium | reverse complement strand
TCCCACACCTCCCACACCTCCCACCTCCCCCACTCCCCACACTCCTCTCCTTCCTGTACCATTACGGCTGCACCACCACCAGGATTTATAAGCGTTTCAGGAAGCTCCCTTACAGGAGAGCGCGGACTTCTGAAAACGTTTTAATCCGACGATTAAAACATATCTTTCTTTCCTCGCAGACGGGCAAAAGTTTGCACCGGGTCTAGACTTTTAACCGCTAACTGTAGACTCGGTTGCTCCCAACGCAGAAAAGGATTTGTACGTTTTTCTACACCTATCGTCGATGGCACTGTTGCCTCATTTCGACTGCGAACCGCCTTAACTTCTGTCAAACGACTTTTTAGATCGGGGTTTTGCTCATCAACTGTAATTGCAAACTGCAAATTTTTTAAAGTGTACTCATGGGCACACCATATTCGTGTATTGTCAGGTAAATTACGTAGTTTACTCAAAGACTCTACCATTTGGGCTGGCGTTCCTTCAAATAAGCGACCACAACCTCCAGCAAACAAAGTATCCCCACAAAATAACTCCCCTGTTTCCCCAGCAACTACTGCAGGAAAGTAATAAGCAATATGACCACTTGTATGACCAGGCACAAATAAAATTTCTCCGACTCGCTCGGCAAACTCAACCCGATCGCCTTCCTGTAAAAATATCTGTTGTCCAGGAATTCGGCCTCGGTCTTCAACCCCACCATAAACTTTAAGTTGGGGAAACTTTTGGATTAACTTTTGATTGGCACCCACGTGGTCAGAATGGTGGTGAGTATTGAAAATAGCCACTAACTCAGCCCCTAGTGATTGAAGTTTCTGTAGCACTGGCTTGGGTTCGGCGGGGTCTACTACAGCCGCAATATTCTGATTTGGGTCATACAGTAAAAAGATATAGTTGTCTGAAAGTGCTGGTAGGCGATAAATTTCCATAAAAACTAAATTAATCTCCGATCTATAATATCTTCATTGTCCTATTAACTATTAAAATAACGCAGTTAGAGAACAAAGGTGGTATTTCTAGCAAGACCTGTAGCAGTTGTGATTAATTTCCCTGTATTTATTTGTGAATTCTATCTATCACCTACCACCAAAAACTAACAAATTAAATCGGATTGCTATACTTTTAAAACTACTCAAAAAGATGTATTCTTCAACATAGAATCAAAATCAAAAAAAATCCCAATAGCATAGTAGAAAAAAATCATGTTATGGACTGAGCAAAATAAACCAAAAGTAACAATTAATCAAATGCTAAACCGAATTATGACATCAGGTAAACTTAATCGTCAGGAGCATCTACAACTTACTTCCGCAATTTTATGCGACCGCAAAATTACAGATGAAGAACGACATCAAATTAATCAAATATTAGACTTAATCCAAATCGGTAAAATCAAGTTAATTGATAATAATTAGTTAGTCATAAGTTGGAAAACCGTGATTATGTCTAAATCTATCTATAATTTTTGAGAATTCTGACAATAGAAATTAAACGCTACGCTGTAAATTTGTAGTAGTTTTGAGGTTAAAATATTGAAAGCTAGATACAAGTTTAGATGTTATCCAAAGCATATTCAGCAAATTATTCTGGCTAAAATGTTTGGATGTGTGCGAGTTGTATGGAATGATGCTTTAGCCTTTTGTCAAGAACAGTTTAAATTAGGTAATAAAAAACCAAGTAATTCTGAATTACAAAAAGTTTTCATTACTCAAGCAAAAAAGACTGAAGATAGAGAATGGTTAGCTGAAGTATCGAATATATTGGTTTAGGTATCAAAAAAATTGCAACTTTAAGGTAAGAATTCATGTCTCAGAATCTCTACTCAATACTCCAAAAAAACTTAAGAAACGGATTAAAAAGTATGGCAACTTAAGTAATTCATTATCCGAGCAAATTAAAGGCTATAAAGAATATGAAAAAGCTAGATTAAGAATAGCTAATTTCCATAAAAAATCCAAAGATACTCGAACTTATTTTCCACACAAATCATCAACTAAAACAATTAACAAAAACCTGATAGGAACCGTTGTTTATTTCTGTTAAATTACAAACAAAATCCCTAAAATAAGGCAGTTAATGAGTACAAATAAACCCAATTCACTATTAACAGTACCAATCGGTTTATTAAAAATTCCGGCTATAGCAAAAAATACCATAAAACCAAGTAGCCCAGAAATTAACCTTTCTCTAGTTATTCCCACATTCAAAGAAAGTCAAAATATTCCTACTCTTGTCCAAAAACTAACTCAGTTATTAGATAGTAAAATTCCTAACGCTTATGAATTAATATTAGTAGATGACGATAGCCCGGACTTAACTTGGGAGGTGGCTCAGAATATGACACCAGAATATCCCCAACTCAAGGTAATGCGTAGGGAAAAAGAAAGAGGACTTTCTACCGCCGTAATTCGTGGTTGGCAGGTTGCCAGAGGAGAAATATTAGGAGTAATTGATGGCGACTTACAACATCCCCCAGAAACCATCTTAAAATTATTGGCCGAAATGGAGCGAGGTGCCGATCTAGCAGTAGCTAGTCGTCACATTAAGGAAGGAGGTGTAAGTGAATGGAATATTATGAGAAGATTTTTGTCTCGTGGGGCTCAAGTTTTAGGGTTAATGATTTTGCCCGGAGTAGTGGGGCGAGTTTCTGACCCCATGAGTGGCTATTTTATGGTACGTCGGGAGGCGATCGCCAACAAAATCCTCAACCCAGTGGGGTACAAAATTCTAATTGAGGTTTTAGGCCGAGGAAATATTCGTTGGGTGGGAGAAGTGGGCTATATTTTCCAAGAGCGTCTGGAAGGAGAGACCAAAGTGACCTGGAAACATTACATAGAATATCTACAGCACTTGATAACTTTACGGTTGGCAAAATGGCCTGTTGGTCGATTTATCCGCTTTGGTCTGGTTGGTTTTAGTGGTGTGTTTGTGGATATGGCAATATTTTATTTATGGCGTGAGGTGTTAGGTTTAGGTCTGACTCGTAGCGCAATATTATCTGCAGAGGTAGGAATTATTAATAATTTTATGTGGAATGACTTATGGACTTTTGGTGATATTTCCCGTTCGCAACGTGGTTGGCGTAAACGGATTAAAAGGTTATTAAAATTCAACTTAATTTGTCTGGCTGGTTTGACTTTTAATGTACTAATTGTGAACTTACTATTTAATCTTTTTGGAGTTAATCAATATATTGCTAAGTTAATAGCGATCGCTACAGTTACCTTTTGGAATTTCTGGGTAAATATGAAACTGAGTTGGCGAGTCACTCAAGTAGACAAATAAAAATGCTTGGCTCTCTAGTTATCTAGTTAGGGATGAGCACAAAAATAATGTACCAGTGTCGAGCTTTCTGGGTGGGCAAAATATTGTTTCTGTATGTTTTAATTGAGTCGATCTCTTCGTTTTGCCCACCCAACTTTAATCGCTACTTTATTTCAACGCAAGTCCCTTAGCCAGTAAGGATTTATTGTGCAAGCTCTGAAAAAGATAGTTAATCTCTAAGGGAATAGCAAAAAATAAATTATCCTAATTCTTAGACTCTCTTTACTCCCTACTCTCTTAAGTTCAGTGCCATGAGATATTTTTTACGAGGGCATTCCCTAAGAAACTTTTTAATATTAATATAAGTTAGTATTGAATATAATTTATGGTCTAGTAGTTATTGGGCAAAAAGCAAAAAAGTGGGCGATCACTCGCTACTTTAACGAGCGGGAATTTTTGGATTAAGCTAAAATTTGGAGGCTGACAGATTTGGTAAAAATTTCCATAATAGCTAGTGACCTATCCAGCAGTGGGGCAGGTAGATGGGGAGGAGCAGTCCGTCCTTTTTTATTATCTCAAGCTCTAAAAAAGCTGGGATGCGAAGTAGAAATAGTAGGCTTTGTTGATGAAAATTTGCCTACAAATATTAGTCAAGCTTCACTGTCTATCTTTCCTATTCCTAGTAATAAATATTATCCCGGATTTTTACTTTCGGCTAAACAACTGCTAGACAAAATTACTGGAGATATTATTTATGCTTATAAATTAAAACCTACCAGCCTCGGTTTAGCTCTGGTAAAAAAAATGCAAACCAGTCGTCCAGTATTTTTAGATATTGACGATTGGGAGTTAAGCTGGTACGGAGGAGATAATTGGAAATATAATCCTGGTATTAAACAATTAGCTAGAGATATTTTAAAACCACAAGGAGCTTTACGACAACCAGATAATCCTGTTTATTTAAAATGGATAGAAGGTTTTGTTTCAAAAGCAGATCGGGTGACTCTACATAATCAATTTCTTAAAAAACGCTTTGGTGGTGTTTATTTACCCAATGGAAAAGATACTACCTTATTCGACCCAACTAAATACGAGCAAGAAACAAGTAGAATTCGTTATGGCTTGAGTGGCTATAAAATTTTAATGTTTCCAGGAGCTCCCAGACCTTATAAAGGTGTAGAAGATGTTTTAATCGCCTTAGATAATCTCGATCGACCAGATTTAAGATTGGTAATTGTTGGTGGTAGTCCCTATGATGATTATGACCGGGAATTAATGGAAAAATGGGGACGTTGGATAATTAAAATGCCTAAATATCCACCTACAGTTATGCCAGAAATTGTCGCGGCTGCCCATATAATAGTAGTTCCCCAAAGGGATACTCCAGAAGCTCAAGCCCAGTTCCCATTGAAATTAACTGATGGTATGGCAATGGCAAAACCAATTATAGCTACAAAAGTGGGGGATATTCCTGAAATTGTAGGTGATACTGGTTATTTAGTCGCTCCTAGTTCTCCCGAACAAATTGCCGAACAAATTCAATTAATATTTAACAATTTAACAGAGGCAAATACTAAAGGTATGGAAGCTAGAGAAAGGTGTATAAAATACTATAGCATTGATGCTATGTCTAATATTTTATCAGACCTAATCAAAATTTAGCTAGTAGGTAAGCATTTCCTCTGGAATGCTGCGCAAACAGCTATTAGCAGTCAGCGTTTAGCTTTATTATTTTTAATAAATGAAGTCAGCATTATTGAATAATTATGAAGTTACTATGGCAGCTTTTAATTAATCTTTACTAATTAGAGAAAATCTCTCAATACTCATTTATTCTCTCAATAACTACACTTATTAGTGCTAAAAGTTAACAGCTAAAAACTGACGACTGAATGCTGAAACTAGTAGATATTAAGAGTAATCATAATTGAGACTATATAGCCAGGCTATTGAGACAAAAGGAAAATATAAATGTCTACAAAAGAATTTATTTTTAAATTTCTCCGGCGTTATCCTGTCAAAATTATAGGAAATATCATATTAGGCTTTGCTGGAGGATTATTTAATGGAGTTAACACAGCATTAATAGTACCAATTCTGCTCCAAATTTCTGGGCAAGAAGTTGAGTTGAAAGGTGCTCCTCCTGTGATTCAATATTTACTATCCCCTTTTGACGGAGTTCCTGAAAAATATCGCCTTATTGTGATGCTTTCGGCAGTTATATTAACTATTATTCTGAAAAATTTAACTGCATATTTAAGGAGTTTGCTATCTGTAGCTTTCAGTCGCAGCTTAACAAATACTATAAAATCGGAAATGCTCCAGACATTAATGGATACTGATTTAGATTTTTTCAATAAAGTCAAAGTAGGAGATTTAACAAAGCGTTTGGGTTCAGATACGGCTCAATGCACACAAACCATTAATGCTTATATTAATTTACTAACTCAATCATTAACTGTTTTATTATTTGTTAGCTTACTAATTTCTATTTCTTGGCAGCTAACTTTAATTTCTTCTCTATTAGTAGTTTTAATCGCAGGAATTAATCAACTATTTATTCGTCGTTCAAAGAAATTTGGAGCTTTGCTGAATCGGCAACAAAAAACTTATGCAATTAAGGTGATTGAAACCCTGAGCGGTATTCGCTTAATTAAATCAGTAAGTAGTGAAAATAGAGAATATAAACAGATCAGAACATTAATGCTTTCCCTCGAAGATATAGCGCTCAAAGCACAAATGAATTCAGCATTAATAGGACCAGTAAATGAGGTGACAAGCATAATTACAGTAATTAGCATTTTATTATTAGGTAGAACTTTCTTTTCTAATCAAGTCACAAATGTTTCTGCTATCTTACTTACCTATCTTTTAGTTTTATTTCGTTTACTACCAATTGTCTCTGGAATTAATGGCACCCGCAACCAAATTGCCAAAGGGTCTGCTAGCTTTGATATGGCTGTAGACTTATGGAAAAGAGATAACAAACCAATTATGAAGCATGGTTCAATACCTTTTCAAAAGGTTAGGAGGAAAATTCATTTTAAAAACATTTCCTTCTCTTATCCAGGTAATAGTAATTTGGTTCTGAAAAATATTGATGTGTCCTTACCTAGAGGTAAAACTTTAGCATTAGTAGGAGGCTCGGGGGCTGGTAAGTCCACATTTGCCGATTTGCTACCAAGATTTTATGACCCCAACTCTGGTTGTATCACTATAGATGGCATTGACTTGCGTGAATTTGATATGACAAGCCTCAGAAGGAGAATGGGAATAGTTAGTCAAACTACTTTTTTGTTCAACGATACAGTTAAAAATAATATTTTCTATGCTCGTCCTGATGCTACAGAAGATGAAATGATTTCAGCTGCTAAACAAGCTAATGCTTATGATTTTATTATGGAACTGCCAAAGCAATGGGAGACAGAAATAGGCGATCGGGGTGTAATGCTTTCGGGAGGTCAACGTCAACGGGTGGCTATTGCTAGGGCTTTATTACAAAATCCAGAAATCTTAATTTTAGATGAGGCCACCAGCGCCCTTGATACTGTTTCTGAACGTTTGGTGCAGGAGGCCATTGATAACTTAAGTCGCGATCGCACGGTTTTAGTTATTGCCCACCGTCTCTCAACAGTCCAAAATGCAGATCGAATTGCTGTTTTGGAGCGCGGGGAACTGGTCGAAGTTGGCACCCATACAGAACTTTTACAAAAGGAAGATGGTTACTATCGGCGTCTCTATTCTATACAGTTTGCTGACCAGTCTAAAGCGGATAATTATATTGACCAGCAAGTTTTGGCTAAAGCTTCTTATGAAGCTCGAGGTTTTCTTAACAAGATTATTGGCTCTTTAAGATTGCTTGGTGATGAAATAATTGATACACCGGAGGAGCAAACAGAACTTACTGAAGAAGCTTTTCAGTCAGCAGTTTCTCTATTAAGAACTTTAGAGATATTTGAAAATCAATTTGACTCGAAGACTAAACCTAAACTTTGATTTTTAAGTCTCAAATCAATTATCGCAATTGGAAAAAAGTTTGCTACAAATGTAAGGATTCAGAAATTCTGAATTCTGAATTTATTAAGACGCGACCTCTAACCATTTTTTTTAAATATTTCATATCTGCTTTTCATATATTGGCAGCTATTTTAGTTTCTTGTTCAATAATCAATAATTAATAATTACCTCTCCTTAAGTAGCCAGACGTAATTAAATGTCATACCATTTCACTTTAAGAATGTCACAAAAGGGAGTGTTACATATTAATGGGATGGTAGCTGTAGATAATTAGGGGAGATTGCTACCTTTACCGAAGGCGAAGCCTACGGGGGTCGGAATTTTCTACCCAAAATTGTTAAGTGTTAAGTATCCCCCCTCGCCTCGGACAACCTTTTTCCCTCTTCAAATGTGACAAGCATCTAGTCAAATGGTATCACTATGTCTGAAGCGACTGGAACGGAGTGGAAGGTTTGTTCCGCATTCCGGACCGAAAGCAATTCCCTTGGGTTTTAACTGGTTTATATTTTGTTAGATAGTGAGGTTTATTCGTGCCTACCTACTTAAACAGAAAATGATTGACTAAAAGGAAAATTTTTTCTTCTCTTGGTCGATTGGATATGGCGTTTGCTGGTGCAAAACGACCGCTTTCTTTTCCTTAAAATGAGAGGCTTTAAACCTTGATTATTTGGTAAGAAAAAAGAAGGTTTAAAATCAGGAAAAATTAAACTTGAGTAGATATTTACCAAGGATTTATAAAAAAGATACGAACAGACATGGTATTATAGAGTTTTTCATATACAACAAAGGAAATAGGAAGTCGAAAGTTGGCAACAGAAAACCAAAAATATATAAGGTTAGGGTAATAGCCTATGCCAATCTATTCATCCGTAAATCCGTGTTTAGGCTGTAGGCGACATGAACAAAATTCTAGTCATCCTTCACTTGTTCATAAATTTTTTAAGAGATTAATATACTGTTTAGCAGTCTGTTTCCAAGTCCAATGAGAAAACCGTTTATCTATTTCTTCAGCAGACAACTTCTGCTGAGGATTAAGAATAAATTTTTCCATACAATTTGCTAAAGCATCAACATCTCCAACCGGAAAAAAATCTACCATATCTCCACATTTATAAAGTTCTACTTGTTCCTGAAAAACTTCTAAATCTGAGACAATAGCAGGTAATCCCCGAACAACTGCCTCTGATAAAGCCAAACCAAAACCTTCATATTTAGAAGGAAAAACTACACAGGAACATTTCCGATACCATTTTTCTACATCTTCATCTGAAGAATATCCTAACCCTTCAAAATATTCCTGCATTATATTCTGATTATTCTGAGATATTTCCTGACATTGGTGTAGATAATCAATATATTCCTGGCTTTTAGCTTGCTGAGATAAACTCATTTTTCCGGTAATCAAATTATCTGTTTCTTTACCAATCAAAACTATTTTAAACTTCAGATTTTTTTGTGCTAACTTAATGCCTGCTTTTAACAAGGTTAAGTGGTCTTTGTAAATGCCGAAAGAAGAAGGCAAATAAAATATTGGTAATTTGTCAAAAACAGATTCATGGGAATTTTTCGCTAAACCAAAAAACTTTGGTGAAGCATTAGACTTAGTAGGAAAACCAGAGTTAGGTATAGCAGTAATCTTGCTACTAAATTCTGGAAAAACAGAGATAATATCTTGACGAGTTTTTTCGGAAACGGTAAAAACAATATCAACTTTCTTCAGCCATTCCAATAAGCTTAAATCGTATTTTTTAACATAAGATTCTGGATAACTTAGAGGAGCAAATCTCCAGAATACATCATGGGTTACCATTGCTAAAGGAATATCAAGATTGGGTGGATTTAATCGATTAGCCAGAAAGTATAAGCAATGAGTAGCTTGATAATGACTAGCTAAATATTTGATACTAAACTCACTCTGATATTTTCGACGGAGACGCTTAAAAAATCTTTTAATTTTTTCCGCCTTAACTTTACCAGATAAAGACGAAAACTTATTAATTAAAGAAAGTATTCGAGATTGTAAAGATTTTGGGGGTAATATAAATGATTCATATTTGATTATTGGAGATTTTGGTAACTTTTCTTGAAAATAAGGAATTTCTTTTTTTGGCAGTATTAATATAACTTGCTCCACTCCCTTCATCTCAATCCATTCTTCTATTGTTCCACAAATTACCCTTTCTACTCCACCGTGCCGATAATACTCAATAGGAACTATCAATTTCATGGTTGCTCTGCTCCAAAATTTAGTATTTTTTCTACTTTCAATCTCTCAATTAATTAGTAATTCTCTTCTTGTAGAGGCAATATATGAATTTATTTTCACTAGATAGGGGTGTATATAGAAATCCTAAATGGTTTTTATTACGAGTGGGAAAAGATACACTAAAACTAGGATTTTTTTCACAACTCAAATTAGGATTGCTATATAGTAACCAAAAATAAAGTCCTGGTTTAGCCTGCTTTAGTAAGTAGGGTAGGGTATATTCTCCTCAACCCTATACCCAAGACTCTACACCCAATTATCAATCAGATTAATCAATATTTTTCAACCATAATGGTGCTATCTGCTCCCAAGTTTCATTTTTGACATTTTCTTGGATTTCTTCCCTGATACTTGCTAACTCTTGAGGATTTTTTAAAAGTTGTACAATTCGATCAGCTAAAGCTTCTTGAGTCTCTCTTGCGCTTGGGTCTCCATCTACTTTAATACAGTAATCTTTTTCCTTAATAACTGCATAATTAGTAGTGACAGGAACGCACCCTACCATTGCCGACTCCCGCAATGAAATACAATCTATTTCTTCATAAGAGCAACCATAATAATGGATAGCTGAAGTTGACTTTTCTTCCATTAATTGCTTATGGCCTACACTACCATGATCGATTACTCCTGGCTGCTCCATCAATTCCATCATTTTCTGCTTCCAAGGAATTAATTTTTTACTACTATCACGCTTCGTCCACCCATAATAAATGTGAAGTTCCGCCTCTGGAATTTCTCTTTTAATAATCGGCCATCCCCAAATTAGCATAAATTCTAGACCTCGATAATACCTCGAAGCATATACTAATTTATAGGGTTGTTTTTGATTTTTACTAAGCTCTAAAACAGAAGAATCTGCACCGTTGTTAATAATTGCAAATTTATTATCGGGTAGTTCTGGTAATAGGTTACGCTGATAATAACTTTTGACAAAAATTTTATCATACGGGGCTAAATATTGAGTATCAAATGTAATTATATCCTGCCACTCAAACCAAATTCTATTTGCCTTAGTGCCAGGAGGCAACATCTTAGGATGTCTCCAGATAATTAAAGTATCAAAGGTATCGTACCAGTTGATTTTTTGAAAATTAAGATACTTTACCCCACCATAAATTCCTTCTCTATCTTCACAATTAGTAAAAACAGTAACATCGTAGCCTTGCTTTGCCCACTCTCTAGTTAAAAAGAATACCGCACTATCTGAACCACTTGCGCCCTTAGTTTTAATATCAGATTCTAGGAGCAAAGAACGCTTTCCTAAATAAAAAACAATTGACTTTTTCGGCCATTTTTTAGCAGTTAGTTTTTTAGTTAAATCGTTAGTAAAGGGGATTTGAGATTTGACCCACTTTTTTAGAGGTGTTAGCATAATATACTCATGTACAAACAATAAAATAACAATTTTATGGAAATTTTTCGGTTCTAGTAGTTGCTGTATATATGGCTAGCACTGATAAGTGCTAATGGCGATCGCTGAGGCAGTGTATCTTGATTGAGCTTGATTTAATACTTACGACTATATCATAAAATCATTGAAAAATTCCCTAGGTAAATCCCTAGTTCCTAAGGTTTAAACCCCTCGAATGTGTACAATTATTTGACAGGAAAATAATTTTTGGGATTGCCATTATGGTAAAGCCATTTCTGGGACAAGGTTGCTTTTGCAGTTAATAAGTTATTACTTCCCTGAATGCCTATTCAATATCAAAATGGAGTATGATACATAAAAAAGGTAATCTAGCAGATAAATTACTGGAAAATATTGTCCAGGGAGCGCCAGAAACCTCTACAACTAAATATAATCCCGATCCGGGTGAATCTTTTTGTTAACAGAACAAGGAAAATAGAAAAATTTACTGGGAGTAATCAATTGTGGTCATTAAGAAACTACTCAATAGTTTTAATTCTAAATTAATTGCATTAAAACAAAGAATAACACCCAAAGTATGGTCAGAAAATTCTATAGTTTACTACACTGGTCACACTGATTATGAATGGTCGCCAGAAAGTCTGAAAACTGGATTAGGAGGTGCTGATGCTAGGATTGTATTTCTGGGTCGAGAATGGGTAAAGTTAGGTTATAAAGTTGCTGTATATAATAATTGTGGAAATAAAGAAGGTATCTACGATGGAGTAGAATACAATCATTATTCAAAATTTAATCCTTATGACAGTTTTGATACTTTAATTATGTGGCAATTTGCCTGGAGAATTAAGTTTCCGATTAAAGCTAAAAGAGTCTGGTTAGATTTAGGTTCGGTATTGCTGCCTAGGGAAGTAACTTATGAAAAATTAAAGCACTACGATAAAATTTTTTGTAAGAACAATTATCACCGTTCCTTACTTCCAGAAATTCCTGACAATAAAATTGCTATTATCCCTAATGGTATCGAACCATCTTTCTCATCTCTCTATACAAATCCTAAAGACCCTAATAAAATTATTTACGCTTCTAATTATATTAGAGGGTTAGAAAGAATGTTAGAGTTTGGCTGGCCGATTATTAACAAAGAAATTCCATCAGCAGAGTTGAATATTTACTATGGTTGGAGTAGTAAAGTAGAACCAGATTGGAAAGAAAAAATGTTAAAGTTAATGGCACAACCAGGAGTAACTGAACGTGGAAAAATAGGAAGAGAACAACTAATGCAAGAAAAATCTACTTCATTTATTCATTATTATGGTTGTACTTTTCAAGAATTAGATTGTAATACAGTCCGAGAATCTGCCCTAGTAGGAGCTGTACCAGTAACAACAGATTATGCAGGATTAACAGACAAAAATTATTGTGTAAAAGTCCCCGGTCATCCTTACGAAAAAGAAACTCAAGAAGCACTGGCTTATAAAATAGTAGAATTGCTCAGAAACCCAGAACAAATTCAAGAACTGCGACAAAAAAATGTTGAGTTAGTCAAAGATGAAACCTGGGAAAATGTAGCGAAGTTGTGGTTAGCTGAAATATCATAGGGAGGTATTTTAATTCTGACCAAAAAATAAGGTATCAAGCCTCCCCTTCGATAGGGGATGAAAAAAATCAACTTCAATATTTCAAGTCTCTGGTTTCAAACAGAGGTACTAATAACTGATAACTGATAACTGATAACTGAAATGACAATGCCAAATTTTTTATTAATCGGTGCTGCTAAATCAGGTACTTCTTCTCTTTATTATTATCTGAAGCAACATCCTCAAATTTATATGCCAGCTTCTAGAGACCAAAAAGAACCAGATTTTTTTACTTTAGAAGGAGAAAGTAAAGAATGTATCGGTCCGAAAGGTACTTTTGTGATGAATAATGCAATTACAGATTTAGAAAGCTACCAAGAATTGTTTACTGGAGTGACAGATGAAATAGCAATTGGAGAAGCTTCTACTTCATATATATATAGTGAAAAAGCTCCACAACGAATACATAACTATATACCTGATGCTAAAATAATTGCTATTCTTAGAGACCCAGCAGAAAGAGCTTTTTCTCACTTTTTATTTTCTCTGAGTAATGGTAGAGAACCGGAACCTGATTTTCAGAAAACATTAGAACAAGAAGATTGGCGAGTAGAAAATAATTGGAGTTTTCAATGGCATCATAAACGTCGAGGTTTTTACTATCTCCAACTCAAGCGTTATTTCGATCTATTTCCTCCTAATCAAATTAAGGTTTGTTTGTACGAAGATATTAGAAAAGACCCTATTGCTTTAACTCAAGATATTTTTAAATTTTTAGGAGTAGATGATACTTTTGTTTTAAATGTAGCTAAAGTACACAACCCTACCAATGTACCAAAAAATCAAACTCTTAATACTTTACTAAATCGTCCGAATCCAATTAAAGATAGTTTGAAATTATTTATGCCAATGGGAATTCGGAACAAAATAGCAGGGACTCTCAAAAAGAAGAATTTAGGCAAACCAAAATTATCTCCAAAAATCAGAAAGCAATTAATTGCCGAGTATCGGGAAGATATATTAAAGCTTCAGGATTTAATCGGCAGAGATTTGTCAAAATGGTTAGAGGTTTAGGGAAAATAAATAATGGTTAATTGAGATGACCAAATCAATAAAATATCTAGTCTTCTTATTGCTGGAGATTTAGGTTCTCAAAAAGAAAAACTTAGGTTGACAAAACTTTTTACAAAGATGAGAAAGCAATAATTCCCGAGTACCGGGAAGATATATTAAAGATTCAAGATTTAATCGGCAGAGATTTGTCAAAATGGTTAGAAGTTTAGGGAAATAAATATTAATTGATTGAGATGACTAAATAAATAAAGTCTCTAGCCTTCCTATTGCTGGAGGTGAGGTTCTCAAACAGAAAAATTTAGGTAAACCAAAACAGTCTCTAAAAATTAGAAAGCAAAAATTCCTGAGTACCGGGAAGATATATTAAAGCTTCAAAATTTAATCGGCAGAGATTTGTCAAAATGGTTAGAGGTTTAGTCAAAGGAATATTATATTGATTGAGATGACTAAATAAATAAATAAATAAATAAAGTCTCACAACTGCCTACTTATTAGAGGTAGTGATAACTGATAACTGATAACTGAAATGACAGATTTACCCCCAATATATTTTTACCTTCCCCAAAAAGATTGGTTAGATGATATGCCAAATAAACCAGATGTTTATTGGGAAGAATTTGGTCGTGGAATGTATGCTTGGACTCTACAAACTTATCTCTATTTAAAAGCTGATGGCTTTCCCTGTAGTTTAGTAGGAAGTATACCAAATGAAGGAATTGTTGTAGGGCATCGAGATTCTTTTCCTTATCAACTTAGACCTACTGCCAAAATATTAATGGTTTGTATTAAAGCAGATAGAAATCCCCATCCCTATGCTCAGTTACACGTTGTCCAAAATCCTCAAGAAGCTAAACAATCAAAAGATAGTTACTATATTACTCATTGGAGACAACCAGGATTAATTCCCCGTAGTTCTGAAAGAGGCGATCGCTTTGAGAATATTGGTTATTTTGGTATTACTTCTAATTTAGCACCAGAATTAAAAGCTGCTTCTTGGTCAAAGCAATTAGAAGAATTAGGATTAAATTGGCAAATTATTCCTAGAAACCGCTGGTACGATTATAGTAATATTGACGCTGTTGTAGCTGTTCGTAATTTTCAACAGCAAGATTATACTGAAAAGCCAGCTACTAAACTTTATAATGCTTGGCACGCTGGGATACCTGCAATTTTAGGAAAAGAATCAGCTTTTCAGTCAGAATGGAAAAATGAGTTTGACTATTTTGAAGTTGCTTCTTTAGATGAGGTTATTAATATATTAAAGCTTCTTAGGGATAACCCTAAAATATCTCAAAAAGTCAGAGAAAATAGTGAAATTCGCGCTCAGGAAGTTGACCCTCAAAATGTTTTAATACAATGGCGTAAATTTTTAAGTAACATTGCTGTTCCTGAGTACAAACGTTGGTGTAGTTTATCATCTTGGAGACAATCTATTTATTTACAAAAATGTTTTTTGAATATTAGAGTTAATGGCTTAAAAAACCGTATTTCTGCTTTCCGATACTCTTAAAAAATTATATGAAAAAAGCAATTAAAGACGCTTTGTCTTTTTCTCAAAACTTTAGTGACTATCGATTTATTTCCAGTCCATATAGAAAACTTCCAGATTTTATTATCATTGGGGTAATGAAATCTGGAACAACATCACTATATAACTATTTAATTCAACACCCTCAAATCATATCTGCTCAAAAGAAAGAAGTTCATTTTTTTGATAAAAATTTTCACAAGGGTATTTATTGGTATAGAAGTCATTTTCCTTTGTTTTCCAACTTAGAATATATGACTGGGGAAGGTAGTCCTTATTATATTTTTCATCCTTTAGTTGCTCAACGAATAGCTAAAACTATTCCTCAAGTTAAGCTAATAGTAGTTTTAAGAAATCCAGTAAAGAGAGCCTTTTCTCATTATCAAAGAAATGTAGCTAGAGGATATGAAAATCTATCTTTTGAAGAGGCAATAGATCGAGAAGAAGAAAGGTTGAAAGGTGAGAGAGAAAAGATAACTAGACGATGAAAGATATCAGAGTCGTAAGCATACCTTTTATTCCTATTTATCCAGAGGTAGGTATATGGAACAAATTCAAAATTGGCTCCATTATTTTCCTCAAAAACAATTCTTATTTATCAAAAGTGAAGACTTATTTATCAATACATCAGAAATTTATTATCAAGTATTAGAATTTTTAGACTTACCGCAATTCAACCTTAATACTTATGAAGTTTATCTTACAGGAGAATATAAAAAATCCCGGAAAGATATGAATAGTGAAACAAGAAGAAAATTATTAGAATACTTCGAGCCTTACAATCAAAAATTGTATAATTTTTTAGGATATGATTATAACTGGAGTTAATAATTATCTGTAAAACTATTAGTGATTAACAAAAGATAGTTATCAGCTTTCTTGTAAAAAAATCTAGCTAAGTTTTTAGAAATCTTTTTAATTATTGTAATCATATCCTTGTAAAAAACTAACTTGGTCTATCTTTTTTTGAGTAAGTTCAATTAACTGTTCATTCCAAGGAGATTTATTACGACTTTTATTAGGAGAATCAAATACAATACTTGAACAATCTTTCAAATAATTATCGTCAACTTCTACTCCCAAAAATGATTGAATTATTTCTTTGAGATTTTTTTTGGGGTCTTCTATTAGAGATTCTAATTTCAAAAGGAAAATCCGATCGCTATCAATTTTTTTGAGAATAGATTCATTGGCATAGCAAAAATCAAAATAGTAATCTATACTCCACTCTAAACTTTTTGAAATACACTTTTTATAAATTGAACTGATGTTATCGAATGGATTTCTAACTACATGAATGATTTTAATCGGAACTTGAACTTGAGATTCTAAAGCAGATAAAAGTTCAAAATTATCTTTTAATCTTTTTGTAGAACCACCACCTCTTTTATCTCCAATAATTTTTAAATTAGTAAATTTTCCATTGTATTGATTGGGAACTATATACTTAAATCTTCCTTTCGGTATTTCTGTTTCGGGAATTAACATTTTCTCTTGATTGATAAAATACTGGGAGCTTTTCAAGAGTAAGTAGTAAATTTGCAGACCCCTAAAACCTGCTTCCACATATTTAAGAGCATCTAGTTCATTACCAAGAATAATATTAGGATGAGCATCAATCAAACCTCCTAATAAGCTATGTCCACTACGAGGATAACCGATAAACATACAATACTTTTCAACATTATGAAAAAGGTTACGATTAATCAACCCTTCAGATAAAGAAGCGATCGCTAATTTACTAATTTGATAGCGTTCTAATAGTTGCTGATAACTTATCTTGATAAAACGTTTCATCGGTGTATTCTCCTCTAAGAATTTTTAGTGTTTAGTATTTTAACCATGCAGATAGATCGCGTTCTATCAAAGTTTGAAGATTCAAAATATCTTCCCTATATTCTTCTAGTAATTGTTGGCGGACTTGGGGAGATAAAGATGGTTTAAATGATTCACTAACCCGAACAGTATTTTTTTTCTTTATATATCCTGTAATAATTTTGCGTAGTTCCACCGGAAACAAAACCTTGAAAAAAGATTTAATAGGATTATCCTGAGTCAAAAAATTATGTAATTTAGTATTACGAGGCATCCGTTTTATTTGTGAAACATTATATTTTTGAGAAAAATCAGGTGTAAAATTACGATCCACATTCAAAAATTTAAAAATATCTTGCACAGTTTTTAGAGGTTCATCTCTAATATCTTCATATAAATAAATGCGAATTTGTTCTGAAAGAAAATCATCAAAATAACGTTTCAAATGAACAGAATAAAATCCAATCCCCTTATACTGCCAGAAAGGACTCCAACCTTCACTTATACGTTTATCTTCCTGTTTAAGTGCATCAGCGAAATCTAGAAAAACTTCACCCCCATCTTTCCAATGTTGTAAATAATCGGAAAATGCTCGATCGGCAGGATGACGAAGAATAGCAATAATTTTTACCTCTGGAACATATTTTTTAATTCTTTCTACTGCTTCAGGAATGTATAAATAGGATGTGGATGCTTCTCCAATAGCCAGTTCATCATTTACTTCCTCAAAAAGTTTTTTATAATCCTCTATTTTAGTAATCCTTTTCTTCATAAAATTAGCTTGTGAAGGTCCGTTAAATCCTTGAGTTCGACCTTCAAAAGAAAAAAAATGTGGTTCTTTTTTATCTGGGAGATAAATTTCAGGATGTTCTTTGAGGTACTGGTAAAGAGAAGTTGTTCCTGACTTAGGTGCGCCAATAATCAGAAAATTAGGCATAGTCATAAAATTAAGATTCCTATTTTAACTTTTCCAGCTTTTGTCTTTATTCGTAGTTATTCTAATCAAATAAAATTTTGGATTTCCAAATCTGTCTTTATTTTGTCGATTTTTATAATAAGCATCAAACTTTACCCGATAAAAAATTCTAAATAATATCAAATATAGATAATTTTTGTTTTGATGTAATTATCTTTAATTCCACTCAAAAGGCTTATTAGTTTTTCCCGCAATACTCTCAAATACTTCCAGTTTTTCAGTTGATAACTCTCTCTGCCAACGTAAATCTAACTTGATAGTAAGATCCATATTTTTATAATAATCACCATGAATTTTTTGTCGTGCTTCATTTTCTATTTCCTGTCCTCGATAGCGACGAATCAGAGAATAAGCACCAGCATTACCAGAAACATCATAATGATCGTATTGCCAATACTCTATCATAGAGGGAAAAAAATCTATACCTACAGAATTACAAATCCTTTCAACAGTTTGATGAGGGTTACTTGCTAATTGTTCATAAGCAATCTCAATTCTTTTCTCAGGATTAAATTTTTCAAAAAAATCATTTCTTAGTTTGTGTTTTTCTACCCATTCTGTTGCTACCTTAGCTATATCTCTATGAGGATATTTTCTGAGATAAGAGTTAACAACAGCTCTACCATCACGAACTAAATGAATTAAATACGCTTCAACTCTTCCCGATCTAAATTCTTCAGCTTGAATTTTTTCTCCAATCCAAGGATAAGCTTTACTAGCATCAATAATAACCTTTTTATTCTCTAGCTTAGAAAACATAAAAGAATAAGGATTAAAAACCTCATCTTTGTTGAATATTTGTCTAATTTTTTTCTCAAACTTTAAAGGAATATACTTATTTAAACGAGTATTTCCTAGAACACTAGCCAACTCATAGAGCCCTTTTTCTCCAAAAGTTTTTTCCCAAAATTCAGATGTCATATTCACACAATCAATGGGCTTTTGCTGACGATAACGATTGGGAAGACCGACTAATTCACCTGCGGAAAAACAGTCTGGATGACTTCCTAAAATTAGTGATAAAAGACTAGACCCAGAATGCCCACTTGACATAATAAATATGACTTTCTTCTGCATAAATAATTATTCCTATAAACACAAAAATAAATAACAATAGTTTGTGATGAGTGTTGAACTTGATATAATCAAAAATAGTGATTCAAATGAATTTTTATGACTAACGGCATATACACTGTAGCAAATGATGTTGTCTTCGATCAACTGGTAGCTCTACTCAATAGTATTGAGGTTAATGTTGGTACTGATACGCCTGTTTGTGTTATTGCTTATGATAATAATACTGAAAAAGTCCAAGCTGAAATAGAAAGACGAAATAATGTCCAATTTTTAGATAATCCAGAAATATTTGCCCCCTGGGAAGAATTTTCTTACGAAGCTTGGAAAGGTCATCCAAATGCTTTGAGTATGTGGGCAGAAAAAGGGATTAAAGGAGTAAATCGAATTGGCATGAATCGTAGATATTGTGGCTTCGATCCTCAAGCTCCTTTTGAAAAGTTTATGTACTTTGATGCAGATATTCTGGTACTTAATTCTGTTGAATATATTTTTGACCAGTTAGATAAGGATGATTTTGTTGTCTATGATTTTCAGTATAAAGACCCCTCTCATATTTTTAATTTAGAGTCGTCTAAACTGTTTGAAGTTTTTCCAGAATCACGGATTAAGTCTGAAATTTTTTGTGCTGGTTTTTATGCGGGAAAAAGGGGTTTATTTTCTGAATCACAAAGGGAGTTTTTAGTAGAAAAGCTTAATTCTGGTGAAGGAGAAATTTTATATACATCTGCTCCAAATCAATCTTTACTCAACTATATGAAAATGCGATTGGATATTCCTGTTTATAATTTTAGTCTCGATTTACCACCAGAGAAAAGAACAGGTTGTTCTGTAACATCGCCTCATTTTGAAGAAAGGGATAATGTACTCTATGATAAAGGGGAAAGACTGACATATCTTCATTATATTGGAGTTTCTTCTAAAAGATTTGCCAAGCTTTGTCAAGGAGAAAATTTAGATTTTCCTTATCGAGATATTTTTCTCCACTATCGTTATCTCCACGAACCAGAAAACAGACCAAAATTTACAGGAAAACCAGAACCAGAGAATCCACCAGTAAATCTAATGACTAAAGTCTTCAAAAAACTGGGGTTAAATCGCTAAAGAAAAAAAGATGAAAGGAATTTATATTGTTGCCAATAATTGGAGACTTGATAATACGATCGCTCTGCTGATAAGTATTAAATTTATGATGATTCCTTTCAAAAAATAACTAAAATTCACAGGTAAACCAAAACCCGATCATTCGTCAGTAAACATAATGACTAAAATCTTCAAAAAACAGGGTTTAAAAAAATCAGAAAAATCAAGATAAAATTGATTTATATTGTCGCCGATGAATGAACGGTCGCTCAGGCAATCTCTCTGTTGAAACCCATTCAATTTCTGATGATTCTTTCTTGAAAAAAAACCAAAATGTACAGGCAAACCAAAATTCGAGAATCTGCCAGTAAATATAATGAGTAAAATCTTGAAAAAACAGGGTTTAAACAATTAAGGAAAATAAAGATGAAAGGAATTTATATTGTCGCCAATGACAAGGTGCTTGATAACACAATTGCTCTGCTGAAAAGTATCCGATTATATGACACCGATACTCCAATTATGATGATTCCTTTTGATGAAAATTATCAGCAGGTAGCAGAAATAGTTACGAGTAAATATGGTGTAGAAATTTATCCAGATTTGGAATTTGTAGATAATCTTTGCAGCAATTTATATGACATTTTTGGTCAAGGCTTTTTTAATACTCCTAACAAACAAAAAAAACAAGCTTGTTGGTTCGGACCGTTCGATGAGTTTCTCTATATTGATGTTGATATTGTTGTCTTTGAAAAAATTGCCGATAATCTCAAATATCTGGAAGATTATGATTTTCTCTGCTGTGACTATCAATATTTAAGTGGAATCAAAAATGTCTTTACATCCAAAGTTCTAGAAGATAAAATCTTCACTGAAGAACAACTTAAAGATGTATTTAATAGTGGGTGGTGGGCGTCAAAGAAAAACCTATTTACAGAAAATGAATTATATGAAACCTTTGCCGAATGTGCTGCCCACACCGAATATTTTGACTTTTCCGAAAAAACTACAGACCAGCCCATTTTTAACTATATTGTATTAAAACATATTTCTCGGCGATTGAATCTAGTTCGGCGACCTGATGGTAAAGGTCCAGGAAGTTGGGGAGGAAGTCCTCATTTTCAACGAGAAGGCGATCGCTTAATTGACCCTAAAGTAGGTAAACCTTTACAATATTTGCACTGGGCAGGTATTAGAATTCAACCAGGGTGTAATTATTGGGATATTTGGGAATATTATCGATATCTGGGCGAAGCTAAACCTACTTACTATCCTCAGAAAACTGAGAAGAAGAGAAGCTTAGGGCAAAAAGTTATTGATAAAGTCAAAAATATAGCCAGGCAAATCAAAAAAAGTTAAACCTAACGGCCTGGATATTTGACACGGATGTAGTAATTATTAGTGGGAAGGAAAAGTTAATTCGGTTTTTCTGAGTTTTGAGTTTTGAACCACTCAAGAATCTAGTCTAGTCAACCTAACGGCCTGGATATTTGACACGGATGTAATGATTATTAGTGGGAAGGAAAAGTTAATTCGGTTTTTCTGAGTTTTGAGTTTTGAACCACTCAAGAATCTAGTCTAGTAAGCCTAAAAAAGTTAAATAAGGAAAGGCAAAAGTAGAATTTTTGAGCAGGATATATGGATGATTAGGATAAAATAAAAGCTCATTACTCAAATTAATTTCCATTTCCATAAATTTAGTCATCCCAATCACAAAAAATTCAACGGCACTACTATAATTTTTGAGACGGATGTATGGATGATTAGGATAAAATAAAATTCCATTACTCAAATTAATTTCCATTTCCATAAATTTAGTCATCCCAATCAAAAAGGTAAAACTTGATTAAATTCCATAAGTTGTTGGGATTTGTTAAAGAGATTTTTTGAGTTAGTATCCCGATTATATTCAAAACCCTCTCCTAATTTTTCCATTCAGAAACTCAGGAGCTTTTAAGCAAATTTTATTTGGTAAACTTGAAGGTAAAAATATGACCGCCGAACAAAAAAAATTTTGTTTTTGTACACTGGCACTAGGGCAGAGATATCGCGATATTACAAAGGAGTTAGCCAAAGACTTGGAAACAAATTCTCCAGGAATTTCATTAGTAATCTATACAGAGAAACCGAATGATTTTAGTAACTATAAAAATGTAATAACTTTTGAGCATCATCAACAAGGTATTCTACATTGTTATAACGATAAAAGACTTCTCGTTACTAAAGCAATATCATTATTTGAAGTAGCTATTTATATTGATGCTGATACTAGAATTTTAGAATCACTACCAAAAGATATTGAATGGAAACCAGGTTTAACTGGGCGTCAGAAAAATTTGGTGGAACACGTTTCAAAATATCGTTCCCATAGTTTACCAATTTTGCAAAAGTTGGCAGATAAACTAAATATTTCTGATGAGTTATTTAATAATTCTAGTTGGATAGGGGAAGCCTTATTTATTCTGGCTAGAGATAATGGTAAGGAAATAGAATTTTTAAAAACTTGGGGGAAGATGTCTAGGTATGCAGAATTAAAAGGAATGCACGCTGGAGAAGGAAGTTTAATGGGATTAGCTGCTGCAAAGGTGGGATGGGTTATTAATAGTGATAGTCAGGGTTGGCAAAAACTTTCTCAGATTTCTCAACATTGGGATGCTTCTCGCAGTAAACCAAAACCAACTTTTTGGAATAAACTACAAAAGAGAATAGGTTATCATTATCGTCTTAATAAAACTAGGATAATGGCTTTAAGAGATTTTCAATTTTACTATCGTTAAACCAATGATTAAATAGGGCTTACCGATCTACTCTCTTAGCGGCAGCTTTGCGGAGCGCAAAAGGATTTACAGATAAAGGCACTTTGCCTTTTTGGGTCGAAAAAAGTGCCAGCTTTTGAGTCCCTCAAGCTCATGTATGTTAGCATTTTGGGCAAAAGAGGGCAGAAAAATTAAGGGATAAATATATCCGACTACCTCCTCTATAATTCCCCATTCCTCCTGACTCGGAGACTTTTACCCTTACCAAATAATTAATAATTAATAGTTAATAATTAATAATTAAGAGTTGATAGTTAATAATTATTAATTCAACAATTCCGGTTGAAAGCCTCCCCTTGGATAGGGGATAAAATCCCAAATTTTCCTTTTAGTCAATCCCCTTATTAAAATAAGGGGTAATTATTAATTGTTTTCCTTTCCTGCGGAATGCTACGCAAACGGAACATGAAAATTGTTAATTGTTAATTGCTGAACAAAAGACTTTTTCAGCATTCCCTAAATATTTAAGTAATACCAAGCGTGAGAAAATAATGTTACAAATAAAGCAGTAGGAGTGATTGATGAATTTTCTCTACTGCTACCAATACCCTAACAATTTATAGGCAACTTTTTTCCCATTAGTATAAAATTCAGAATAAGCATCTTAATAACTTAGGGAGTTGGCAGAAATAAATTCCCAATCCTTTTTGTTCTAAATTCAAATTTTCTTAGGGAAATAAGTTCACAAATTAGGAAGTTATTTTTTCTAGACTCCTTAGTCAAATTAATTTTTCAACGACCGTGAGGATGCCAATACTAACTGTAGAGAGACTGTATCCATTCCCACTCTCGTCGCAACCCCTCTTTTAGAGAAACTTCTGGTTTATAACCCAAGATTTTCTGAGCCTTAGAAACATCAGCACTGGTATGACGAGCATCTCCCCTGGCTTTTTCCACAAAATTTTTCTTAATAGGATGCCCGACTATTTCTTCCATCATATTAATCACTTCTGCCAATACCACCCGACTTCCCCCACCAATATTAAATACCTCGCCCACTGCTTCTGTTACTGTGCCTGCTGCTAGGTTGGCCGCGATCGCATCACTAATAAAAGTAAAGTCCCTAGTTTGTTGACCATCTCCATAAATAGAGATTGGCTCATCTTCTAAAATCCACTTAAAAAATTTATGAAAGGCCATATCAGGTCTTTGCCTGGGGCCATAAACAGTAAAGTAGCGCAAAGACACGCAGGGCACAGCATAATTCTGATGATATAAATTACAAAGCTGTTCTCCCACTAATTTAGTAATCCCATAAGGAGAAACTGGTTGAGGGCAAATAGATTCAGGAGTGGGAAAACTTTCTGCATTACCGTATATAGAAGAAGAAGAAGCATAGACCAACCTTTTCAAATTGGGTGCATCTTTAGCAGCTTCCAGAATTATTTGAGTGGCATTAATATTACGTTCTGTATAAGCACGAAAACCTTCACCCCAACTAGCACGAACACCTGCTTGAGCTGCTTGATGATAAACTATATCTACATCTGCCAGTAGCTCTGACCAATTTAAAGATTGGATATCATTTTCTATTAGTTTAAAAGCGGAATTTTCTTGAAATTGAGAAATATTTTGACGCTTCAAGGCTGGGTCGTAGTAATCATTAAACTGATCGATTCCAATTACTTTTTTTCCCTGATTTAATAGAGCTTCGGTTAAATGAGACCCAATAAATCCACCTACTCCAGTTACGATAATATTACTCATTTTTTTCTAGATTAAAGTTATTGTTTTTTTCCTGAAAGCGGGAATATAATTGTCGTTATTTTCAGAACAGTTCAATTCTCTTCTTTTACTCCTTGCTCCATCTTATCTAAAATTTTACTAAGCTGAATCCACACAATTAATCCAGTTGCTACAGTTAAAGGTAAACAAATAGAATAAGCCACAAAATTCGTAAATCCAAATAACTGTAAACTTGAAGATAAAAATATTAATGCTCCCATAGCAATACCTATATATGGAAGCTGTAATGTTAATCCTCTCATGCTAACTATGCTACAAGTAGAGCGATTTGTTGACCACTCTTGCATCAATTGCTTAATTAATTTGGCAAATACTACTCCACAAGATGAACTAATTAATAGACCTACTACGATGAAAAAATAGGGAGGTTGCGGAAGACTGTACACAAAAATATTTCCTTGACTTAGAGCTAATTTATAAAGGTAATAAAACATTGAGATGAAGTCAATTGCCAGGTGGCGATCGAACGATTTAATCTCCAGGGATTGGCATTAAGTATTAAGTTAGGCGAGGTAATCTCGCAGTCTGACTCCTGAGCTAGATATTGCCACGGGGGACTAATCATGGAGTTAAGCAAAATAATTGCAATCCCTACTTCCCTTGCTCTGGCTCTGGCTAAGCTTTTTATGTCGTGGCGGAGCGTTAACTACAGTTGTGCGCCAGCAAAACGCTTTGGACAATAATAGCAATATATAGACTGAGGGCTAGTTTAAGATTTACTGTATAAATCAGTCTTTATACTATCGATCGATTTAGCCTTATATACTGCTGAATTATATCATCCTATTCTGGTGAATTAACCATCATAAAAATAGGTTGGTTGAAGTAGATAATATCTAACTTGTAGCCTACTTATTTTGAGTTTCTCCAGAGGATAAGCTGCACTGATATTCCTCAATCCAACCTATAAATCTCGATTGATCAATAGTTATGTGTAATTCAGCAATACTTCAAATACACACCAATGAATCAGGTATACAAAAACTCTAATTAAAAATTAATTAGAGTGTTTAAAATTTGTCATTGCTGTGACAGAAGGTAAAATTGCAGCAGCTTTCTCACTAGAAAATTCAGCTAAAGCTCCAAGGGCAATATTAAATAAGCGACTTGGCTGTAAATCATCTTGAATTAAATGCCACAGACGACTAACTTCCTCTGTATGAATTCGGTCATCTTGAATCATTGCCAATATTAACTGTCTTCGGATAAATTCACCCTCTTCGCTCATAAGATATTGTAAACCTAATTGAGCAGTTGGTAATATATCAAAATTTTGGTCTGTTTGAGCTATCCCAATCAAATTTTCCAACCTTTGCCACTGTAATTTTCCATCTTTAAACAACACCTCCATCAGACGACGACGTAATGCTGGAGATTCACCTTTTAATAATCTTCTTGCCACATAAGGATAAGCCACATCTACAATTTTAAAATCTGGATTTAAAGAAAGAGCCAAACCTTCCTCGGTAACTAAAGAGCGAATAATCAAAGCAAACTTAGCAGGTACTCGGAATGGGTATTCAAACATTAACTCCGAGAATTTATCTGTAATTGTCTTAAAGTTAAAATCTTTAACACTCTCACCCAAAATATCTCCCAGCACTATTTCCAAAGCTGGTATAATTGGGCGAATATCAACATCCGGAGCCAAAAACCCAAGCTTAACAAAATCCTTAGCCAACTCCTGATAATCCTTATTAATCAAATGAATTACCGAGTCAACCAAAGTTTCCTTAGTATCCAGCTCAAGTTGATCCATCATGCCAAAATCAATATAGGCCATCCGACCATCTGTGAGGGCAAACAAGTTACCTGGATGTGGGTCTGCGTGAAAAAAGCCAAACTCCAATAATTGACGTAAACCGCTAGTTACACCTACTGTAATCAGACTATCAGTATCAAGACCTGCTAATTTTACTCTATCTGTATCTATAAGCTTCAGACCATGAATCCATTCTAAGGTCAAAACGCAAGTAGTAGTATAACGCCAATATATAGATGGAACTTTTACGGTTGGGTCATCGGCAAAGTAAGTACCAAACCGTTCGGCATTTTGCCCCTCATGAATATAGTCAATTTCCTCAAATAACTTAGTTCCAAACTCATCAACAATCAGAGCTAAATCATGACCCAAATTTAGAGGCAACCAAGGAGCCATCCAACTAGCACCCCACCGCATTAGAAATAGATCCAACGTAATAGTAGGCAACAAATTTGGTCGTTGAACTTTAACAGCCACTTCTTCTCCAGTATGAAGACGTGCTTGATAAACTTGACCGAGACTAGCCGCAGCAATTGGTTTTGGGGATATCTCTTTATATACTTGGTTTATTGTCTGACCAAGCTCTGCTTCGATAATCGAGATTGCCATTTCGTTATTAAACGGTGGTAGCTGGTCTTGTAGTTTGGTCAATTCCTCCAAAAAGTCTTTGCGAATTAAATCGGGTCTTGTGGATAGTGCTTGACCAACTTTGATAAATGTTGGCCCTAAACGAGTTAGCATTGTTCGCAGTTGGGTAGCTCTTTCGGGAGTATCTTCGACTTTGTGATACCGCCATTTGTCCCACAATACTCCCACAAGAAAACCAGCAAAAGACAATACTATTGTCAGAAATCGACCGATGACTAGCCAAATTCGATAACGGTAATATTTAGCGATCGCTTCTGGATCGTACCTTCGGGTTGAAGTAAGGTTATTTTGATTCACTTGTAATATTTTCCTTTTAAATTCTGTATTTTTTTATTAGTAGTGAGGAATTGGATAAATTGGCATTTCACCACGGACATGAGTAATATATCTGACAGCTTTCCATAGGTTGGGTTAGTAATGCCACTTAGGAAATATTGAATTGGTGTTTCATCTGACAGTGTTCTTTGATGTTTGCTTTGTGCCTTGCATCCTTATTCCCTCGAATTACTAATTGTCAATTTTCAGCAATTCAGTCAGGTGGAGAAAATTTCCTACCTACTGTATTAGATTAAAATTTTTTTCTTTTTATTAAGTATAGTATACAAAACTACAAATACCATAATAATTTTGATCTAGGGTTTTGGCATCCTTTAGGTTTAAGACCTTCAGTGAAGTATTTATTTACAGCATATTTGGTGGATAGTGAGGTACAGTTTAAAATTACAGCGCTTTTCATAATTAGTAGACTACAAAATTCTTTTTGCTGAAGGAGTAGGGAAACTTTTCGCCCGTACAGGAGTAGAAAAATGCTTTGCGACTGTAGTCTATCTATGTGAAAACTGCGATAACCTTTTTGTTTCACTCTCCGGAGAGCAAAGTAAAATCAGAAGTTCAGAACAGTTTACTTATCAGAGATAGAGAACTTTTTTTCTACCTCCAAATACAAAAATCATTTGGGGTTATTTATGAGTAGTTAAAAATCTAGCGATCGCGGAGTGTTGTGTTACTCTTTATCGCTCTCTATACAAGAATTAACAGAGTTGATAAATAGCAAATGTTTTCCGAGAGTGGCAACAGAAGAATAATCTATAATTCTTATTCCTGATTCTTATTCGCTGTTTGTTATGTGCTATTTACTGTTCCCTCAAACTACAAATAATATTTTCTACCTCCCAGACTCAAAAATAGTTCTAATTTAACAGAGTTGATAAATAGCAAATGTTTTCGGAAAGTGACAAAAGAGGAATAATCTATAATTCTTATTCCTGATTCCTGATTCTTATTCGCTGTTTACTTTTCCCTGTTCCCTGTTTTTAAAAAGCATAAAATTTTCTACCTCTAAGACTAGAAAACTGTTCTAATTTATTCGCATCATTTTAGTTTGTGGTTTGAATCCAAGATTAAAGATTAAAAATTAACAACCTAAAAATAAAATGGGAGAAGTAATGACTGATGTGAGTTTTCCAACTTCCTTTTTATAATTCCAGCAAACAATCTTTTAAAGCATATATAATTTCCTCTTGTTGCTGAATTGAAAGTTCGGGAAACATAGGTAAAGATAATACTTGACGGCAAGCTTGCTCTACCACTTGCAACTGACCAACTTCATATCCCAAAGATTTATAAACAGGCTGGAGATGCAAAGGAGTGGGATAGTAAATACTTGAACCTATTCCTTTTCTCTGCAACTGAATACTTACCCAATCGCGCAAAGAACTAGAAAAGTCAACATTAACTTTCTCCTCTAATTTTTGACTTTTGAAACGAATCGTATACTGATTCCAAACACACCTACTTCCTGCCAACTCTTGAGGCAAAAATATATCCGTTATCCCATTCAAAAATTCATAATAACGAGCTGCTAAATTGCGACGTTGCTCGTTCCAAGTATCTAAATAACGTAACTTTACTTGAATAATTGCAGCTTGTATGGTATCCAGGCGACTATTAATCCCAATCTGTTCATAATAATATTTAGCAGACTGTCCATGATTTTTAAGTATCCGCACTTGAGCAGCGATCGCCGAATTATTAGTAGTCACAGCTCCCCCATCTCCAAAAGCTCCCAAATTTTTAGTAGGAAAAAAACTAAAACAACCGATATCACCAAAACTTCCTACTTTTTTTCCTAACCATTCAGCCCCTGTCGCTTGGGCACAGTCTTCTATAACTATTAAATGATGGGAACGAGCGATCGCCATTAATCGAGTCATATCGACTGGTTGGCCAAATATATGTACGGGTAAAATTGCCTTTGTGTCATTAGTAATAGCTGACTCCAGTTGTGCCAAATCTAGATTCAAGGTTTGGGGGTCAATATCTACAAATACTGGCTTTGCTCCTACTGCACTAATAACTTCAGCCGTAGCGAAAAAAGTGAAAGGGGTAGTTATGACTTCATCACCAGGCCCAATATTTGTCGCTCGTAAAGCCAAAAACAGAGCATCAGTGCCAGAGTTACAAGATACGCAGTCAGAGACATCTATATAATTGGCAAATTGTTGCTCAAACTCATCAACAATTGAGCCGCCGATATAGCGCCCAGAAGTTAGTACCTCTTGGACAATAGTATTTATTTCTTGAGCGATCGATTTATACTGTTTTGTTAAATCTAGAGGTGGAACATTAGTCATATTCAGAGTGAGAAATTAAGGAATAAAAGGCTAATAAAATTTATTGATTATCATAGACTGACGCAAAAAATTGAGCTAGTGTTCAGGTGGATATTTTCAACAATTAATAATTAATAATTAATAATTACCTCTCCTTGAAAGGGATAGGATTGACTAAAAGGAAATTTTTTTCTCTCTTGGTCGATTGGATATGGCGAGGAGACCGTTCCCTCCGGGACGCTTCGCGAACGCCATCCCACCCTTCGGGAAGCTCCGCTTTACATGTCGCTCCGCGAAACGACCGCTTGTTTCCCCTTTTAGGGCGATAGCCTGTGGCGCAGCCAAGGAGAGGCTTTAAACCTTAATTATTCGGTAAATATAATTTTAGCTACAATCTCAAAGATAGATATTTCCCAGTATTAACTCAATCAAAGTTTAACCTATTTGCTTCGGTAGGTTTGTCTCGCTCATTCAAGTCTTGAAAAAGTCTTGAAATAAATTATTGGCAAGTTAAGTAAACTATTTTGCTTCGCTAGGTTTGCGTCGCTCATTCAAGTCTTGAAAAAGTCTTGAAATAAATTATTGACCAGCCTAGTCAACTATTAGTTGGCATAACATAATAATAATTAGAATTGTCAATCATTAACTAAGAAATATTTCTAGGACAAGACAATATCAAAATATTCTCTGATTACAGTTGAAAACAAAGAAACCGGAAAACAAGAAAATATGTATTGGGATGAAGAAAAATATTACTATGGTGAGAAGTTGATTGAAAACATATAAAAAAAGCTGCCGATTATTTTAGTGGCTTAGTTTGAGAGGTGCTGTCTGAAACTTTTAATACAGGTCTTGAAAATCCTGCTGAATCTGCTGTAGATTATGATGACATGAGTGATGCTATTAACTAATATAGCAATTCTCAAATTGGTGAAGTACATAAATTTGAGATTTTAGGCAACAGGGAATAGGCAACAGGAAATAGGGAAAAGAAAAAATACTGTACCTCATAAAGGATGAGAACCGCTATATCAAGATTTATTCTGGAATTCTCTAATATCAGTCATTTGAATTTGCTAGGAATAGCTAAGTATTATGGAAATAAAAATTTCAGAATATACATTAATATAAATTAGTGAGACCTCACCAGAAAGCATGATACTTCTGGTGAGGTTTTAAGTAGGTAAACAAAATTATTTGTATATTTACTGCTATTGTTATATTTCTTTCCCAGAGATAATTGAAGCCAATTTATTTTAGTAAAAAATGTACGGGTTATTTTGTGTTAGTAGTTATTTTGTGTTAGTAGTTATAGCGCTTTTAACTTTAATGAAATACATAACTTCAGTTACCGCTGCCTTGAAGCTACATATTTGTACTATACATAATATATAATTGAAAACTGCTATAGCAATCCTACTAAATCATTTGTGAAATGCCTGGAGTTCTTAAAAACTTCCTCTTTCTTCTTTCCCCTCTGCCTTAAAATATCGCATTTTTTTTCACGAATCATTTCATATTGCTATATGTTATAGCAGTCCTATTTTAGTTGTGAAAAAAATATCCTATAAAAAGGGAACAGGGAACAGGGAACAGGGAACAGGGAACAGGGAACAGGGGTTAAGAGTTTCAGGATTTTTATCTATTTTTTGATTTATGACAAATAATTTAGGATTGCTATAAGTACCTAAACAAAATTAATTACCTACTCTGATTATATGTAATTCTTACAGTACAAGGAATTCAGATTCGCTAAATGTGTAATTAATTTTGTGTACCTGCTTATGACTTTTACTAACTAATATAGAATTTTAGCTTAAGTAACAAATATGATTCAATTAACAACTACAGATATAGCTATGGCTTTAGGACTTATTGCTATAGCTATTGGTCTTTCCGCTTGGCAAAAATTAGGATTAGAATGGCAGCTTTTCATTGCCACAGTTCGTACTATCGTTCAATTAATATTTATTGGCTATGTATTAACAATAGTATTTGCTGCTAAACAGCCTTGGTTAATAATAGCTATTTTAGCTGTTATGTTAACAGTTGCTTCTCTAGTTGCCAGGAATAGAATTAGTAAAAAAATTCCTCGGTTATTACCTTTAGTTTGGGGTTCGATTTTAACCAGTACAGTTTTAAGTATCAGTTATACAAATTTATTAATTATTCAACCTGAGACTTGGTACGAACCTCAATATTTAATTCCCTTAGTAGGAATTGTGTTAGGAAATGCGATGAATGCTGCGGCGATCGCTGGAGAAAGACTTGTTAGTACAATTAATTCTAGTCCGGTAGAAATTGAAACTTATTTAAGTTTAGGTGCGACTCCCCAACAAGCAGTTACTAAATATAGAAAAGATGCTGTTCGTGCTGCCTTAATACCTACTTTAAATTCGATGATGGTAATCGGAATAGTTACTTTGCCGGGAATTCTTACAGGTCAGTTATTAACTGGTGTTAATCCTTTGGATGCTGTGGCATATCAGATGTTAATTATGTTTCTTTTGGCTTTTGCAAATTTGGTTACAAGTTTATTAGTTACTTATAGTTTATGTAGGCAATTTTTTAATCAAGATGCTCAACTTCAAAATTTTTAAGTTATTTTGCTATCTCTAAGTTTTTCTGGATAAATAAGGTTTTAATCTTGGTGAGATTAATAATTATAAAATAGGTTAATATTTGCTACAGATGATTGATTGATAGGAAGATAGGGAAAGTTTTAACTCAGATAGGGGTAGGGGAGCCGTGAAATTGGCGACGTACAGAAGTTATTTTTGTCACAGGGATTTTGAGTAACCCTCCAAAAATATTTCGCCTTAAAAGATGGGGTTTTAGACCTAATTATTTTGATAAATAGTGTGATTTTTTGTATTTAATATAAAATTAAGTTGTGACTAGGTTTATCTATGAGAAAAGCTTCTAAAAAATATCCTCTATGATGATTTTTTAGCATAAGTTAGGCAAAAATAAGAAAATATATTTTTGGAGAAGTAAAACAAGCAGTTATTTTCAAAGAGGTTCGTTGAGCAAAAAAATATGGTCAGAAAATTTCTATTTCTTTATTAAATATTTACAGCAGAAGGAAGAAGGAAAAACCGAAGTTAGAGGAAGGTTGATGATTGATATTCCGTTGTTTTAGTTATAGTAGTTTTAAATAAAAATGAGACGGCTAAATCCCTTATTTTTAAGGATTATATCAAGGTTAAGTGTCTCAATCTTAACTGGAATGACTATATTCCATAAGTCAAATACCGCAATGGCGACTGCTATAATTTAGAAGTTTTAACCTATTTTTGTAATTAGATAAATTCGGATAAAGCTGAATAGCATTTTGGTAATAAGTAAAGGCTTGATCTAATTTTTCTTGTTTCTCTAAAACTACTCCTAAGTGATAGTGAGTCCAGGCAAAATCTGGTTTAATTTGAATAGCTTGATGGTAAGCTTCTGCTGCTTCTCTGTAGAGATTATGTTCTTGAAAAAGGTTGCCCAGAGTATGATAATAAGCCCAGGAATTTTGGGGATTAATTCCAATAGCTTGAGCATAAGCAATTAAAGCTTCGTCTAATTTTCCTTGATTTTGTAGTCGATATCCTAGTTGATTATAATATTCTTGAGTATAATTTTGTGGTTGTTCTTTTTCTTTGTCTAAAATTGAAATATTGTGATTATTTTTATTTTCATTGCCATAACCTAATAAATCAATAACATTTGAGTTACATTCACCGATAATTTGCATTTGTTCGGCATTCACAAACTCATAATAAGGGTGTTTGTCATCTCGGAAAAATCCTTTAGCTTTTGGTAAATATCCATCGAAGTGGTATATTCAATTTCTGACAGAAAAAAGTTAAATCTGAGCGAATATTTTCAGACTTACCGACAAAATCAACTCCTA
>JBARXI010000968.1:0-6814 GCA_049647275.1 Microcoleaceae cyanobacterium | reverse complement strand
ATTGACTTATTAATTAGTTTATAATCACTTTTAAATTACACTATATGCTGTCAACTACTAACTATTATAAAGTCGGTGGAAGTTGAAAATATACAAACCCCACCTACGTCAAACGAGAAAGCGATCGCTTGCTAATTGATGCTTTAAAAAAGAGGGATTTTTGTTATGTGCTGAATTCACGACAAATGGGTAAGTCTAGTTTACGGGTTCAGGCAATGAAAGAACTTGAAAAGGAAGGGCTAAAATGTGCGTCCATAGATGTTACAAAAATTGGCAGTAATGTCACTCAGGATGCTTGGTATCAAGGATTTGCTTCTGAGTTATTACGAGGATTTCGTTTGAGAGAAAAGGTCAAATTAAATCATTGGTGGCAGGAACATAGTGCTGCGACTCCGGTACAACGTTTGGGAGAGTTTATTGAGGATGTATTGCTGGTAGAATTATCACAAACTCTAGTAATTTTTGTTGATGAAATTGACAGTATGATTAAGCTAGAGTTTAAGGATGATTTTTTTGCTTTTATCCGTGCTTGTTATAATCAGCGTGCTGATAATCAAGATTACGAACGTCTGACATTTTGTCTGTTGGGAGTAGCTACAGCATCGGATTTAATTCAAGATAGAAAACGTACTCCTTTTAATATTGGTAAATCTATTGAGTTAACAGGTTTTAGTTTAGATGAAGCAAAAGATGTTTTAATTCCTGGTCTAAAAAATAGGGTATATAATCCAGAAAAAGTATTAGCTGAAGTTTTAGAGTGGACTGGTGGGCAACCTTTTTTAACTCAAAAATTGTGTCACATAATTGTTAAAAATAATGAAAATTGTCATCCCAATATTAAAAAATTAGTTGAGGATTACATTATTAATGATTGGGAATATCAGGATGATCCAGAACATTTACGAACGATACAAAACAGACTTATACATAACGAAAAAAATCTTATTAAAAGACTAGGAATGTATCAGGTAATTTTACAGCAAGGAGAAGTGGAATTTGATAATAAGAATATAGAAGCAAGAGAGTTGCAGTTGTCTGGCGTAGTTGTTAAACAAAAAAACAAATTAAAATCAACTAACAAAATATATAAAGAAATTTTTGATTTGTCGTACATAGAAAACATATTAAACAAAAAGCGATTATATTATGGCGAGAAGTTTAATGCTTGGGTTAAATCTAATTTTCAAGAACAGTTATACCTGTTGTACGGAGCGGAATTGCAAGATGCTTTAAAATGGGCACAAGAAAATAGCTCCCTTAGTGAATATGACTACGAATTTTTGAGCGAAAGTCGAGTATTCGATCAAAAACTCAAATCATTGGTGGGAGACATAAAAATCTATCAAGATGTGATGGAAATAGTCGAGTTATCACTAGAAGGTCGAAAAATTTTCAACATGATTCGCGAGTTGCCATATCCAGTTAAGGTTTACTTCCATATAGGTGCTGCCTTCGCTAAACTCCGAAAGTGGGATAAAGCTGTTTCATTTTATAATCGCGTTCTTGATTATCGACCTAATTCAGCAGCGGTTTATCACCGCCGAGGTTATGCTCTTACTCAACAAAAAAAGTGGAATGAAGCCATTGACTCTTATCGCCGTGCTATCAAAATCAGTCCCAGTTCACCTGAAGTTCATTACCATTTAGGCATTGTCTTAGGTCAACAAAAAAAATGGGAAGAAGCCATTGACTCCTACCGTCGTGCAATAGAACTGAAGTCTGACTTAACTGAAGCTCATTATTATTTAGCAGATGCTTTGACTAAACTGCAAAAGTGGGAACAGGCTATTACCCACTATTATCGAACAGTCAGACTTAATCCCAACTCAAATCAAGCTCATTATCATTTGGGGATTAGTTTGGCTAAACTGCAAAAGTGGGAAGAAGCAATTGAGTCTTATCGCCGTGCAATAGAACTTAAGTTTGACTTAGCCGAAGTTCATCACCGTTTGGGATACGCCTTAGCTAAATTGGAAAAGTGGGAAGAAGCAATTAAGTCTTATCGCCGTGTTGTAGTTAAAAATCCTAAATCTGCTATAAATTTCCATCATTTAGGAGTAGCCTTAAGTAAACTCCAGAATTGGGATGATGCTTTAGTAGAATTTTGTCGTTCTGTGGAATTAAATCCGAACTCGATTCATGTCTACCCTGACTTGGTAGAAACCTTAGATACATTTCATAATTGGCATGAAGTTTTTACCCAGGGTGGTAGTTTTCTGTTTCAAAAATTAAATCCTTCTTCTCATACAAAGATTTATAGCCGTTTGGGTCTAGCCTTTGCTCAACAGAAAAAGTGGGATAGAGCTGTTTTTTGCTACAAAAATGCTCTTGAGGGCAACCCTAATTCAGCAAAGATTTATCATCATTTAGGATATGCCTTCGAGAAATTACAAAAACGGCATGAAGCAGTAACTTCCTATCGTCAAGCCCTTCAACTTAAACCTGAATCTAAAGAAATTCGCGATCGCCTAGATACTTTAACCAAATTTTTAAATGCTCAGAGCTAAATCATAAAAGTCTTCTGTACTTTCCAAAAAGATATTCGTCTATATTAGAAATCTACTCACCCCTACTCCGCTCTCAATTCTTTTTCAAATTCCAGAGCATCAACCCGTTGTGCCAAGAAGCCAAATAAGTCGAAAGATTCAAAAGATAAAGAATTTTCCCTTGACTTTGACAAAGGTTGCATCACTACAACAACCTTTACTAAACCAGGTTGAATAGTATCAGGTAGAGAAATTTCTATTTAACTTAGAGAACTACAAAAACTCTGCGAAAATTAATCTCTAACCTTTGTAATTCCTAGGTTAAAACTGAATTTATGAAAATGTCTACTGGATTTGCCTTATCCCTAAGCATTTAACCATATTTATGTTTGATCTGTTTATACGGTCGCCTCGCCGTCACAGGATTAAACTGAGTATCCACAAACCGCACCGGCTCATACGTCTCAATCCACACATGAGCCCCACAATCTAAAGGTTCATAAGGCTGATAAACTATACGACATGGACCATCAACCACCATCTGATAACCCATATCATTACGATTTCTCTGCTTCAAAGTAACTACTGGAATCAACTGCTCCGGAGTCATTGAAGGATCGTTTCTAACTCTATTGCCATTTGCTCTAATTTTATGTTGATTGACATGAATGATCGTTGGCTTCTCTCGTTTTTGATGACACCAGACACCTTTCGGACCTCTAGTGCCCGGTATAACAACAGGCATTTTCCCATAAAGAGGAATTTGCCAAAATCCGTTATGCTTATAAGCACCCTTAATTCTACCCTGAGAAAGAAGAGCTCTGACTCGTTGACAACAGATACCCAATAAAAAAGCAGCTTGTCTAGTAGTGATAATAGTCATTTATACTCTAGCGCTATAGTTTTTATATATTTTTAATCTTAACTTTTTATTTAATATAGCATAATTATCAGAGCGATAAAACTTGTTACGGTCGCTACATCATACCCATGTTTTTCAAATTCCAGAGCATCAACCCGTTGTGCCAAGAAGCCAAATAAGTCCAAAGATTCAAAAGATAAAGAATTTCCCCTTGACTTTGACAAAGGTTGCATCACTACAACAACCTTTACTAAACCAGGTTGAATAGTATCAGGTAGAGAAATTTCTATTTAGCGATCGCAACCAACCGAGACTATTTTCCGCAGAGTTTCCATTTGTTCTTCTTAGCTTATTTTCAGGTGTAGCGACTTAGTAACCAAGCCCTTTAAAAGAAAGTATTTATATACCATCTTTTATCAAGAATGTCAAGCATTAAACTCAACCGTCTTCTTCGAGCTAGCAAATATTTGCCTAGGATGGGCAACTTCCACCTTGGGTCAAGATACTTTACAATTGGCAATATAACTTAGGGCATAAAACAGGATTTCAAACTATATTTTTGAAATTCAGCCTCAGCTAGGGGCCAGCTTATTTGTAGAAATCCATGTACTGATTTCTCTCCTAGCTGCTGTTGGAAAAATCCATCTCCAATATGTAATACTTAAGTAGTACATATCTGTAACACTTAACAAGAGAGCTAAATATGAAAAAAGACCTCACCCGTTATCGTAATATCGGCATCTTCGCCCACGTTGATGCAGGCAAAACCACCACCACCGAAAGAGTCCTGAAACTAACCGGAAAAATCCATAAAATCGGTGAGGTCCACGAAGGTGCCGCAACAACAGACTTTATGGAACAGGAGCAAGAGCGGGGAATTACAATCCAATCCGCCGCCACAACCTGCTTCTGGAAAGACTACCAACTAAACATCATCGATACCCCTGGGCACGTTGACTTTACCATTGAGGTTTACCGTTCTCTGAAAGTTCTCGATGGTGGCATTGGTGTTTTCTGTGGCTCCGGTGGTGTGGAACCCCAGTCTGAAACAAACTGGCGCTATGCTAATGACTCTAAAGTTTCTCGAATAATCTATGTAAATAAGCTCGACCGGACAGGAGCAGATTTCTTCGACGTTGTCAAGCAGGTTAAAGAGATACTCGCAGCCAAGCCATTAGTTATGGTCTTGCCCATTGGCCGTGAGACTGAATTTGTGGGTGTGGTCGATCTGCTGACCCGCAAAGCTTGGGTATGGGATGATTCTGGCGACCCAATGAATTACGAAATTAAAGACGTTCCCGCGGATATGGTTGACGATGTGGAAAAATATCGGGAAGAATTGATTGAAACAGCCGTTGAGCAAGACGACGCAGTAATGGAACAGTATCTCGAAGGAGAAGAGCCAGATATTGACACCCTCAAGCGCTGTATCCGTAAAGGCACTAATGAGCTTGCTTTCTTCCCCACCTACTGTGGCTCATCCTTCAAAAATAAGGGTGTACAGTTGATACTTGATGCAGTTGTGGATTATCTACCCAATCCCACAGATGTCAAGCCACAACCAGAAGTTGATTTAGAGGGTAACGAGACTGGTAAATTTGCCCACGTTGACCCAGAGAAACCTTTGCGTGCTCTGGCTTTCAAAATTATGGATGACAAGTATGGTGCATTGACCTTTACCCGGATATATTCTGGTACTTTGTCCAAAGGTGACACAGTGCTGAATACTTTTACAGGTAAAACCGATCGGGTTGGGCGTCTGGTGGAAATGCACGCCAACTCTCGCGAAGAGGTTAATTCGGCTCAAGCAGGTGATATTGTTGCCATTGTCGGCATGAAGAATGTTCAAACTGGCCATACTCTGTGTGACCCCAAAGAGCCTGCAACTTTGGAGCCGATGGTATTCCCAGACCCTGTAATTTCCATTGCTGTAGCACCTAAAGACAAAGGGTCTGTAGAGAAAATGGGTATGGCATTAAGCAGAATGGTTCAGGAAGACCCATCTTTCCAAGTTGAGACTGACCCAGAAAGTAATGAAATTATTATTAAGGGTATGGGTGAGTTGCACTTGGATATCAAGGTTGATATTCTGAAGCGGACTTATGGTGTCGATGTGGAAGTTGGTAAACCACAGGTGGCTTATCGTGAGTCTATTACGAAGCGCCTTGAAGATAGCTATACTCACAAAAAGCAGTCTGGTGGATCTGGTCAATTCGGTAAGATTGACTATGTTATGGAGCCTGGCGAACCTGGTAGCGGTTTCCAATTCGAGTCCAAGGTGACAGGTGGAAACGTGCCCAGAGAATTTTGGCCGGCTGTGCAAAAGGGCTTTGAGAGCAGCTTTCAAAAGGGTATGTTAGCAGGTTTCCCTTGTGTCGATATGAAATTCATCTTGACTGATGGTGCTTATCACGCGGTTGACTCATCGGCGATCGCATTTGAGATTGCGGCCAAAGCTGGCTATCGACAGTCTTTTTCTAAAGCTGGCCCTCAGCTACTGGAGCCAATTATGAATGTGGATGTGTTTACGCCGGACGATCATGTTGGTGATGTGATTGGTGACTTAAACCGTCGTCGTGGGATGATTAAGTCTCAGAATTCAACTCCAATGGGTAGTCGGATTAAAGCGGATGTGCCTTTAAGTGAGATGTTTGGCTATATTGGCGATTTGCGTACTATGACTTCTGGTCGCGGTCAGTTTTCTATGGAGTTTTCTCACTATGCACCTTGCCCAAGTAATGTGGGGCAAGAGGTGATTAAGGAAGTGAAAGAGCGTGAGGAAGCGAAGAAGTAGTTAAGTCTGGCACATACAGGGCTGAAAATGTAAGTAGATAAGTTCTGTGGTGTTAAGTAAGGGCGGGTTTAAACATCAATAGTTGGGTGAATTTTTGCCTCTATTGATGAAACCCGCCCTTGTTTTTTTGGTAGTCGTAAATATTTAATATCAAGTAACATTAATTAACCGCAATGTAGGGAGGTTGCATACAACGTCCCTACGAGGTTGGGTAAAGATTGTTTATTACAGTTGTTTAATGAGACATGATACAGCAGTTTCCAACTTTATGAAGTACATATATTTATGCTTTTAGGGAGTGGGGAGTGTGGGAAGTGTGGGAAGTGTGGGAAGTGTGGGAAGTGTGGGAAGTGTGGGAAGTGTAGTGTGGGAAGTGTGGGAAGTGTGGGAGTAGCGGTGCGACCCCGCGGGGCGCGACAGACGCAAGCGGTCAGAACCCGCGGGGCGCGACAGACGCAAGCGGTCAGAACCCGCGGGGCGCGACAGACGCAAGGGAATGCTGACCAAGAGAGGGAATGCTGACCAAGAGAGGGAATGCTGACCAAGAGAGGGAATGCTGACCAAGAGAGGGAATGCTGACCAAGAGAGGGAATGCGCACTCCTGTGAGGCAACAGGTGAAACAGATTCACCCCGTTCCTTGTACCACATTAACCTGGAATCTGCTGTATAAG
>JBARXI010000967.1:0-1580 GCA_049647275.1 Microcoleaceae cyanobacterium | reverse complement strand
ATCGTGCTTGCATTTCCATAATTGGGAACTGACTTCCGAAACTTGGGCGTGCCCAACCTATCCAAACAATTTTGTCTTGATATTTTGAATGAAACATATGTTTGTAAAGACTCCGGGGGTCAGTTTCCCTTAGTTCATCAGGGAGAAAAGACAGATAATTTTTGTAGCCAGTACAAAATACCACCACGTCTATGTTGTCAAGAATTTCTCCTTCTGCTGCAATCAATTTCCTGCCACCGTCTTCTACCCTCAATATTTCGCCCACTACTTTACACCCATGATACACAATTGCTTTAGGTAACGCAAAAGTTTTAGTTCCATATGTGCCCCAGACTCCGTTTTTGGACTTAATCTTCTGATTAAGCTGCACTACAGTGTCATGAACTGGATCGTTTTTGTTCAGCTCCAGTCTGGAGATAAGTTTGCTCAAAGTATATCCATATTCCCTTGGCAGTCCGTATAAACCCCGATGGGTAGCAATGTCGGCAGCACGTTCACCTCTCTTCCTAGGTAATATCCATCCGGCTGAATTGCGCAGGCTAACCCAACAATTCTTGGCAACGCGAGATATTTCTAACGCTATGTCTGAAGCTGACTCACCACCGCCAACAACTAATACATTCTTACCCGCAAAACAATTCGCGTTACGATATTCCTGGGAATGAGAAAACTCCACCTCAGTTAATAAGTCTTTCCACTGTGGATAATTTCGGATACTGTTGTTCCCGATCGCCAATACCACTCGTTTTGACAGCAAAGTCTCTCCAGATGCTAGTTGAACTTGCCAGCCTTCATCGTCTAGGGAAGTGACTGCTACAACTTTGGAGTTGAAACGAATTTTATCTAAAACGCCAAAATGTTTCGCATACCTCTTCCAATAATCAACCGCTTCCTGCTTCGTCCAGAATTTGTGCTGATTTCCATCACCCATCCAGAAGTCCGAAAACATACTATATGTGCAAGAGGAAGTCAGCCGTAAACTGTCGTAAGCATTGGCAAAAACCCCTCCCAAATCTTCTGCTTGTTCCAAACAGACTATTTCGCGCACACCTTGCTCAAGTAATTCTTTAGTAGTAACCAGACCTCCGGGTCCTGCTCCAATAACTATGCAATCTAACATATAATTTTTCCTCCATTTAACTTAAATAATAGTCATAAATAATTTCAAACCTATTATGTGAAATAATCACCTGAACAGGACTTACGCATAACCCTCATCTCTTGGTGCGCGTTCGGCAAGCGATCTGGCATCGTCGCGGGGTCTGACCAAGAGAAATGTATCTTAAATTCTGAGATATCCTCAGAATTACGCACTCGCTTTTGACTTCCGTAAAACGGTATGACTTCTTTTTACAACAAACTTAAAACTCTTTTTTCCCGATCGACCGACTTAGCTGTGATGCTAGTGAAGTTTTGTAGCTAACCGGAATTCTGCGTTACACTATGGATTTAATCTTTCCCCGATCGACAGTCTCTAACTTAGTCAGGACTTACGCACAGGCACTAGATAAAGTAATCAAAAACTATAGTGCTACCCTAAATATAGCGTTTATAACTGGAAAATGCGTAAGTCCCGTTAG
>JBARXI010000966.1:0-17371 GCA_049647275.1 Microcoleaceae cyanobacterium | reverse complement strand
AACATCATTCCCATCAAAAACAAAACCAACTGCCACGGAATAGCAATCAAAGTCGCAATAATATCTCGCTGATTTTCTGCCTGAATTTTTGCCTGAATATTCATTGGTAAATTCTGACTAACTATTTCCCAAAAACCAAAAGGTCGAGTTACCCGATAAAAATGATCGATTGTTTCCAAATCAGTTGGTGGAGTTAAAAAAGTGCCAAAAATACATCCTAAAAATGAACAAATACTCGGTACTAAAAACAGAATATATTCCTGAAATTGAGGATTATTAACAGCAGGCAAAATTACCGCCTTAGTCAAAATAGCTGCAACCAAACCAGACCCAGTGCCAATAGCAAATCCATAACCATTAAACCGCCACCAATACCATCTCAAGACTAAAGGAATAAATAACCCAGTTCCTAATCCTAAAGTTAACCATCCCCAAATATCATTGATATTTGTAATATTAAAACTAAATAGTAATCCCAAACCAACAATTAAAACAGAAGCCAAACGACCTTGATTAATTAATTGTCGCTCAGAAGCTTCCGGCTGAAGATAAGCTTGATAAATATCCTTCACCCAATATGCAGCACTAGCATTAATAATCGAATCAAAAGTAGACATCGCTGCAGCAATAAAACAGGCAATTAATAAACCTTTAACTCCCACAGGAATATATGCAGAAATTACTGTCGGCAAGACTAATTCCGGGTCAGAAATTACCTGATTTTTGATGCCATAATCTATTCCTAATATTGCCAAAGCCGTAACTAGAGGCCAACGAAATGATAATAAAAAAATCCAGAATAAAGAAAGTAAACCAGCTTCGCGATCGCTCTTAGCAGCAAAGTAACGTTGAATCATATAACCACCCCCACCAGCACCACCTTCTAGAAATACTTTAAAAACATAAAATAACATTACTCCACCAAACAAATTAAAAATACTATAATCTCCAGGCAAGTCAATCGTTACTGGTGGGATAATACTACTCCATTCTGCCAAACTCCATTCTTGTAATTGTTCGCTACCCGGAATTGAAATTGAAAAAGTCTCAGGCAAAGTTACAGTCTGAAAAGCGATAAAGCAAATATATAAAATCGCCACAAAAATCAAAACTCCCTGAAAAACATCCGTCAAAACCACCCCATAAAAACCACTTACAGAAGTGTAAATTAAAGCCAATAAAATTAACAAAATTCCAGCAATTCTATCATTAATCCCCAGAAATTCCCCTAAGAATTTCCCACCCCCAACAGCAAAATAACTCATCGTACCAATAGCAAAAATAATATTAGCAATTGCACTAATAATTCTCGCAATATTACCTTCCCTACCCGCACCAAAACGTAACTGCATCCATTCAGCAATTGTCATTACTTGGGCGCGGCGATTCCACTTTCCCATAAATGTCATTAGGAAAGCCATTATTAATACAACTCCACCCCGAATTTCTATAAAAAATCCCTTTGTTCCCAAAGCATAAACCAAGGCAGTTAGTACCATTGTACCAGCGAGGTCAGTATTAGAAGCCATACCAGAAGCGCCTAAAACCCACCACGGAAGATTGCGATTTCCCAGAAAATAAGACTCAATTCCTGTGGATGTTTTTTTTTGTAAAAAAACGCCAAAAAGTACGATAAATAAAAGATAAATTATGACAATTGTATAATCAATTATTTCCATTACATTAATCAACTAATTTTATATAGCAATCCTAAATCATTTATAAAAAATCAAAAAATAGACAAAAAATCTGAAACTATTACCCCCACCTCTGGTGTTCCCTTTTTGTAGCATATCTTTGACACAACCATGTCGAGGACTGCTATATAAAAAACAAGAATAGAGCAACTATAATATAATAATTATTATCAAAAAACTGACAAAATAAACTATCTTTTGATTCTGCTGTTCAACTTCTGTATATGGCATTAATCTTTTTTTCATCAATACATAATTTATCCAAATTTCTCTTTCACAGTAGAAACCCAAGATTATTTCATTCTAGATTGTAGCAATGAATTTACTTACTTTCAGATAGCGAAAGATAAATTATCGGAAGCTCTAAATAACCTATTTTCGTAAATACATAATATGGCACAGTTTAGAATTAAATAGCCCTGGTAGAAACCTGATTTCCACATCTGTTTATAACCTCTTTTCCGATAAAAAACCTTTGCTGTTATTGAAGAGTTTACATATAGCAATCCTAAATCATTTGTAAAATTTCTGGAGTTCTGAAAAACTTCTCTCTTCTCCCTTTCCTTCTGCTTTCTGTCTTCTGCCTTCAAGTAGCCTATTTATTTCACGAATCATTTCATATTGCTATAGATAAATTTCTGTTTTTTCGGAATGGCAATTTTTTCGATAGTTTCTAATAGTTTCGTACCAATGCCTTGCCGTGCAAATTCTGGACTAACAAATAGACTATTAATTTGAGGTTTATGAATGTTAACACAAGAAAAAACGACCATTTTTTCTGCCAAAACTGCCACAAATATTATTTCATCCTTGAATCTAAATAATGCTTTATTTTTGACTAAAGATTCTATGTGTAAAGTTTTATAGTCTTTAAATGCTAGTTTTTCCATGGAGTCTGTTTGTAATTCAATAATGTTTTCGTTTTCTTCAATTTCAGCGAAACGAAGTTCAATATCTATTGCGACTTTCTACTCATAAAATAATCTTTTTCCAGATTAAGGGAGCTGCCAGAAATAAATTTACAATCTTCTTTATTATCAATTCAAGGTTTCTCCGGGAAATAGATTCACAAGCAAATTCAAATTAAGAAATTATTTTTTCTGGAGTCTTAAGTTAATCTCTACCAACCCTATTCCTCTTCTGTAACTCTCCGGTTTTTTCTATTATTTGAACTTCCTCGAAAGGAGCTATAACAAGAAATACAAAGTTTGAGCGTCGAATTTTGGCAATTTCACGGCTATCTGGAATTTATAGGAAGAAAAAAGCAGGCGATTGCCGGAGGCACAGCGAAGCTATCGCCTGATATACAAAAGCTCTATAATTTATAAATTACAAGAGTTTTTAGAAAGTGACAGAAGAGGACTATTTTCGTTGTCGATCAAATATATTGGTCTATTGGCAAAAGTTAATAGGGGAAGAGCTTGATTACTTTTATTTATTTTTAGATTTTTTAGAAATTATTTAGAATTGCTAAGTAGACAAGTGACATTAATTATAAAATATTTGAACCACCGAACAACTAGTAAGCAAAGGTCAACAAAGAAAGGATAACCCAAACCCCTAACACCTAGCATCTAATTTCTTATCCCGGTTTTATATATTTTTATCCCTACCTACTTATATACAAATAGAAATTATAGTCAGCTAGTAGCTTTCTTTTTTTTACTCCTAAAAAAGTATGAATGAGTTAACTTTTTTTCATCTAGTGCAGTGAAAGTTGTTAATTAATTTGAGTCATGCTATCTATGAGCTAATCTTACCCATCATCAGGATTCAAACGACTCATTTCCCAAGTAGTATAAGTACCAATAGGACTCCAAATCAGATAAGGTAATAATAAAATTCCTGCCCAGCTATTAACTTGCCATACGCTCAAAACCAATATAATACTTAATACAAAACCAGCTCCCCCAATAATTGTTCCCACCCTTAAACTTTGCAGCCAAAACATTACGGGTGTATAAGCTATTGTCACTATTTCTAGCAATAAATATAAACTCATTAATAACCAAGTTTTTTGAGTTCCTAGTTGCTGTTCCCAAACAATATATGCAGACCAAGCACCACAAATAAAAATTATCGTCCAAATCAAGGGAATTGCTTTTTCAAAAGTTAACCAATTAGGTCTTTGTAAACGTCTAAACCACTGAGTATCCCTAGGTCTTATTAAGCTGCTACCCAATGCCACTAAAAAGGTAACGCCACCAATTATCATCCAAGATTTAATCATTTTTTTAATTATCTCATGCTTGAATTTAGATTTGATTTAAAATACATAAATCTTTTGTGCAGTTAGTTGATAGTTTGCAAAAAGTATCTACAGATTTATGATTAACATTACAATCAAAATAAACTTAACTTCAAATTGAAAATATCGATCGCCTACAAGCAGAAAAAAAAACCAGCAAAGTTCCGCAAAGATTTAATAATATCTCTACGGAACTATAAAATAATGGGAAAATTATTACTCAATAGATTAACTAACCAAGTCTATGATTTTGTTCTAGTTCAATACTTGATTCATCTTTCTTATCTTTAGAAACAAGAAAATTTCCATTTTGAGGCTGTAAAACTGCTTGAATTGTCTTAAGAAAGCGATTTGCTGGAACTTTACCATTGAGTTTTTGACGAGCTTTTACCTTTTCAACTAAATGTTGCATCACAGATACATCTAGTTCATTAATAAAATGGTCAGCAATTCTTTCTCCCATTAAATCAATGGCTTCAGAATACTGACTTTTCAACATTTCTATTGCTGCATAACCTTCATCATCAACTCCATCGACAGTATTATTTTCAGTATCATCTATAGAATTATTATGGGAGTTATTAACATTATTGTAAACAACTTTTTCCGCAATCGGATTAGTCTCTTCAGAATCACTAACTTTGTTATTATGTACAGTATTTTCATTCATTTTACTCATCTGTTCATCACTAAATTTTTGTTGATGATTTTGACGATGCTTGATAAAATTTTGATAGTCAGTAATGCTCATTCCTAGAACATAAATATGATGATGTACATGATCTATTACATCCACTTCATCTGGAGTATAGTAACCTCGGTTATGATCGATACCATGTAGGCGGGCCCATTTTTCTAGAATTACTTGATCATCTAAACTGTATCGTTCCATCATTTCATTGATAGTCAGATATTTTTGTGGTGTAACTTTAAAATCGCTCATATATCAATTATCTCCTTAAAATCATTTAATACTATGTAAATTAGATTCTCGATTTTTCTTCAATATGAGTTGAAATTATCTACCCACCATCGGAACAGAAAAAAATCTTTATCGACCTTTAGCACTTTGAAAAAGTCTTCTCTGAATCAGAGTTAACCTAAATTAGTCTCACAGAGCAATCTAAAATCCAAAGTATGCCATCTCAAATTAATTGCTTTATTATAATTTGGATATTAATTTTAATTTTATAACTAACTTTGTGATTAAATGCTAAAAAAAATGGAAATTATTTAGATTCTGTCAGCTTTACTACTTAGATAAAAGTCTATCACTATAACATATAATCATCTATAATGAAAAATAAAACTATTACTTGTAGAAACTATAACTATGCCAGTCTACGATTATTTATGTCCAACCAATCACAAAAAGCTAGAAGTTTGGCACAGTATGAATGAAAATGTTACCACTTGGGGTCAGTTATGCAAGCTAGCTAAATGTGATTTAGGTAACACCCCACCAGATACTCCAGTTAAACGCATGATTAGCGCCCCAAGAGTAATAGTAGAAACAGGAATCAGCGACCTAAAAAGTCATGGATTTAGTAAACTAGTAAAACGAGATCGAGGAGTTTATGAAAATCTAACAGCAACAGGTGATGAAAGTCGAATAGTTAATATAAATGATCGCAGTACCTATCCAGATTTTAAAAAGAAACTAGGAGATTGACTTAATCTGAAGAATAACGGTTTAATATGCTAAAAAGCATACTATTTTCGTTGGTAAACCTGCATACACTCCATTAGAACACAACTCAAACTAAATAATCAACAAAAAATTATCTGGGCTCAACATGCAGGTTACCGAATAATTAAGGTTTAAAGCCTCTCCTTTAAAGGGGAAATAAGGAAAAGTTTTCCTTTGAGTCAATCCAATCCGTTTCAAGGAGAGGTAATTGTTAATTATTAATTATTAATTATTAATTGTTGAACCTAGATATGTTTACAACTGGGGTCTAAATTTATATATAATCGCTTATCAAAGATGGTTATAAACCAAATTCTAGTAAGCTTATAGCAACCAGATAAAAACACTTTACCCCTTGAGGAACAATTTATAATCTAAAGTTTATCAATAGACTTGTTACGAAATAAAAACGATCGAATTATGATTAGATGAAGCGATTGCTAATGTTTTTATTGGCGATTGCCGGAGGCACAGCGAAGCTATCGCTAAAAACATAAAATCAAATAGAAAATTGAAGCTAAATCTTAACAGAATACTTAAAAGAGATAGGTTATTGAGGGCAACTACAGGATTAAATAGAAAAGCATAACTAAATTTCTTATTGGACTTGACAAGGGTGTATCAAAGAGAAACAGAAAGAAAAGATTTTTCCAGAATCAGGAAAATAGGAGGGGGAATAAAAGCACAATTAAAAACAATGAGAGAAAAATTATTCTACATTCTATTTGATTTAAAATGCGCTCCCACATTTGATTTAGCTGTAGTATTGTTTAATTTTGACCGCTAGAGAAGCAAATTGTTGGATACATCGTTTACAATAAATATTAGAAAGAGTTTTGGGAGAAAAAAAGGTATTGCCATTAATAAAGCTCAAAAGTATAGATGAATTCATCCATGATTTTTCCAAAGTAAAAGAAGTGATTATCGATGTGACAGAAAGACCAATTGCTAGAGCAAAAAACCAGGAAAAACAAAAGCTGGAGTAAAAATATCTAATGCAGTTAGTGATATTTCTAGAAATCCTATAGCTGATTTTGACGATCAATTGATGTTAACGGCTTGTGGATTATGGAACTTATATTGGGACGTAGTATAATAATTAATATTGAATGGGAAAAAGCTACAAGTGAGATATCACAATCAATCTAGCTTTTTATTATTTTGAAACAAGTCTAATATGCTTTTATTAACTGTGGTGAAGATTTTCAAAAGTTCTTTAAAGTATAACCTATTGTATCAGTTTTTTGAACCAGACTAATATCACCGAAAAATCTGGTCTTAAACCTCGCTCTTCTAGGACAACTTTTTCATTATTTTTGCTTGATAAAGATGCTATTATATTGTTAGTTTTTATAGTGGTTATTAAAGCTAGATTTAAGTATGGTATATATTCAACCGTGGGAGAAAAATACCAGGGCTATTTTATTCTAAACTGTGCCATGTTATGTATTTACGAAAATACCTTATTAATAGCTCCCGATAATTTCTCTTTCGCTATCTGAAAGTAAGTAAATTCATTCCTAAAATCTAGAATGAAATGACCATGCAAAAATACCGAGAGCGTAAAGCGATTTGGTCGTGTCCGTTTTGTCTGAAATGATAGTCTAGCTTCCTGTCAGGGAAAGTCCGAATTAGGAGAAAATAAGCGTACTAATTCCGATCTACAAAAACTCTTTATTACTCAAGCTAAAAAGACTAAAGATAGGGAATGGTTGTCATAAATTTATTTAGTTCCATTACAGCAATCATTGAATGATTTAAACCGTAGAAGCGAACGGCCATTTGCCCCTACCAAAATTTTTTTAGTTCAACTAAAAGTCAAAAAAAGGTAAAAAAGTCAAGCCTCCAGATTGCTTTCGGTGCCGAATGCTGGGCAAAGGTTCTAAGTCCTAACGGACGACCTTCGGTATGCAACGCTCCGCGGTTTAAAAGCAGGAACTCCAGAAAACTGCTAGGTTTACTTTGAGAGATTTTAAAGTGGATCGAAATTGAGTTTACAATGTTTAGAAGTAATGCTTTCTGAAGGTTGGTTCAACAATTAATAATTAATAATTAACAATTAATAATTACCTCTCCTTGAAACGGATTGGATTGACTAATCATGAAAATTTTTTCTCTCTTGGTCGATTGGATATGGCGAGGAGACCGTTCCCTCCGGGACGCTTCGCGAACGCCATCCCATCCTACGGAATGCTGCGCAAACGACCGCTTGTTTCCCCTTGAAAGGAGAGGCTTTAAACCTTAATTATTGGGTAAGAGCGAAAATAGATAAGAAAAAACCCAAACTACAACTTTCTACTCCTACAGAAGGAGCTTTTACTAGTACTCGTTCTTAGTAATCTCAAGAGTGCATCTATAAAATATTTTAAATATTCGATGTTGAAAAGATACACCTAAAAATATTAGGGTGTGTCTCCCGATTTTTTTATGTAATATTTTCTTCAGTCGAAAAATTGCCATTGCAAACTACAGCATTTGGGAAACATTCCCTAGCAAAGTAATCCCCACATTGCTTGAGATTGCTTTCCTTACCGAATGCTGCGCAAACATTCCAATCGCAATGACTATTCGGCAGACTTCATATAAGCTAAAGATGCCTTGAAAAGTAACCTCTCAAAAATTTCTCATAGTTTGGTCTAGTCTGAATAATAGGGTATTATAACTCCTGATTACTATTTCCTGTTATATAAACTTAGTATGGAACTCAAAGACTTTTTGGGGACAGACCTTAAATACGACGTGAAAACCCTCGCCCAAGACGATAACCTCACTCGCGAGATTCAAATTATACTCATTAACCTAAATATGCTTAACCCTCCAGTAGATAGTATATTTGGTCCACTAACCACAGCAGCATTGCATCGGTTTCAAGTAGATTACAACAGTGGTGAAGCTGGGTATTTAGGCGAGAAAACTATTCAAAAATTATTCGAGGCCAAGGACGCAAATATTTCTGCCTCCCGAATTGTACTAAAAACTAAAAAGGACACTATTTTTAAATCTAGACCACTTCAATCTTCTCAGTTAAATGATTCAGAAAAACACTATATCTCTGCCGAGCAAGAATTTCAACTTTTGGCTTACGCTCCAGTGCGTAACCACTTCCGAATTGCTTTGCGTAACCATAAACATAACAGCTCAGGAGTTTGGTATATCCATGAAAAACACATTGAAATCTATGAAAACAATCAAATAGTTTATCCCACAGTCAGACCAAACACTGTCAGAATAAAAGTTCCATACAAATCTAAGCTAGACAATTGGTATAACCCTACAGGCTCATGCAATGTTACTTCAATTACCTCATGTTTAGAATATTTGGGAGCACAACGTAATTCAAATTTTGGTGAATTTGAAGATGAAGTTTATGAATATGCTTTAAAAAAAGGTTATAGTCGCCATAGTCCATATCACCTAGCTCAAATTGTTAGAGATTATGGATGTCAAGATACTTTTAAAACCAATGCAACTATTGAAGAAGTTAAAGAATGGTTACTAACAGAAAATCCTGTGGTTATACACAGTTATTTTACTGCTTTTGGTCATTTGATAGTAGGTGTTGGTTTTGACAACGAAGGATTATTTATTCATGATCCCTATGGCGAATGGTTTTCTACAGGATATCGTACTGACCTAAGTGGTGCTTATTTACATTATTCTGAACGATTAATTCGTAATGTTTGTATGCCAGATGGAAATTTCTGGGTACATTTTATTTCCAATTGAAGAACGTGGTAGGTGTTATATCATTTTTTAAAAGTAGGGGTAATATCATGTCCGGTTGAATACTTACACTTTGGAGAAAGTAAGGCAGAAGGCACTTATGCTGAAGGCAGAAGGAAAGACAAGGCCAGAAGGGAGAAAGTTTTTTGGTCGCGTAAGCGGAACGGAGTTCTATCGCGCTATTATCTGGACATAATATAATTTATGGAAAGCGTTTGCCCAGTATTCCGCACCGAAAGCATTAGCATTCTGGAGGAAATTACCCCTACGGTTTCTTACTGTTTCAAATTTCAAAAATTAAGTTAAAGGTTGTTTTTTCTGTTTTTTCACACTCATCCCAAATCCTAAATTTTAGGACAATATTTTAAGATATGTAAGAGACATCTCCAATAATAAAAAATAAAATCAATTATCATACAGAAATAATCAATTATTTCCCCCTACTCCCTACTCCCTATTTTCTGGAGATGTCTAAGGGCTAACGGCTGTTTTTGCGTACGTAATAAAGCTCCGCTTTTTCCGTTTGTGATAGTGCGCTTTCCATGTCGCAGAGCATTAACCTTTGCTTCGGCATTCCGCAGGAAAACGCCCCTACTTTTAAAAAATTGTATTATATCATGTCTGGATAATAAGTGATAAAAAACCTTCTCCCTTCCGACCTGACTCTTTCGCTTCAGCCCTCTGTCTTCTGCCTTTCTTCAGTCAAAGTATAAATATTCAACCGGACATAATATTAGGTATTAGTGAAAACCTACAACCTATTACCAAGCCCCTACTATATTTAGTTTAAATCCACGACAGATCATAAAACCTACAATCTAATACTTGACAACCTAAAATCTAGTACCTACCACCTTTTCTATTCTCATACTCAAATCCAACCAAGTTGAACGAGTAATAGGAGCGCTAGTAGAAATATAATCTATTCCTGTTTCTGCCACATTTCTAATAGTTTCTAGAGTAATATTTCCCGAAGCTTCAATTTTAATTCGACTATTATTTTCCCTAATCATTTTAACTGCTTGCTCCATCACTTCAACAGACATATTATCGAGCATAATAATATCTGCTTGATGCTCCAAAGTAGTCTCTACTTCTGCTAATGTTTCTGTCTCTACTTCAATAGTTAAAGGATAAGGTATCGTTTCTCTGACTTTAGCGATCGCCTCTCCAATACCCCCAGCAGCAGCAATATGATTATCTTTAATCATCACTGCATCATCAAGACCCATCCGATGATTTTTCGCCCCACCAACTTGAGTCGCATATTTTTCTAATATTCTCAGCCCCGGAGTTGTTTTGCGGGTATCGACCAGTTGCACTGGCAAGTCGGCAATTTTGTCGGCATATTTACGAGTCATCGTCGCTATCCCACTCAGACGCATCCCAATATTCAGCGCAACTCTTTCTCCGGTCAATAAACTATCTAAAGGCCCATCTAATTTAGCAACTATTGTTCCCTTCTCGCACCATTCTCCATCGGCAACGGTGGGTGAAAAATTTACTTTTTCATCCAACAGCTTAAATACCCTGGCTGCTATGGGCAACCCTGCAATGACCCCTGATTCTTTCACTAACCAATGGCCTGCTCCTGGAATTACTTCATCTGCTGCAAATAGGCCCGCAGTGGTGCGATCGCCTCTGCCAATATCTTCGAGCAACCAATCTTTTAATAAACTGTCTAATATTATTTTTTGTGGTATAACGGCTTTCATAGTTTTATCTGTTTCTGAATCTAAATAAATTTAATCAAATTATTTTTCCCTATACAATAATAATTATCTTATATCTTGCTCATATTTCTACTGCTTTTAAATTAATTTAAAAAAAGAGTGGATGAAAATCTGACTCAAAATGCTGAGACACCAATATTTTTGTTTAAATCCATCCTTTTATTAGAATCAACTAGCATGAGTTAAAATTTTCATCACCAAGTTAAATTCAGTTCATCATTTTTTTTATCTCCATCAGTGCTTTTCGTATTTTCTTCAGACTTTATTTCATATCTACCAAACCATTTAAAGCCAACAACATATCATCAGTAACTCCTGAAAAATTAGCAGCTTTATCCACAGTCTTTTGTTCTCTATCTGCGAATTATAAATCAGCTTTAGACATTTTTATTCCATGATAAATTAATTAATAACATAGCAACATAAAAAGACACCTCATCTCGATTATTAGTATTATGAATTAGTTCTTCCAAGTTGCCATTTTTGTAGTCAAAAGTTTTGTATGCTTCGATCATGTATTCTGGCACATTTAGGGAACGTTGGTGATTTATTAACCAATTCATTTCTGCTTGGCTAACTTCTCCATCAGCTCCAGCAATAGTCAGCAAGGCATAGCCATAGTTAAGAGTAGCCATATTCATCTCGCAAAGATGCCGGAAATTCAACTTTATTTTTTTCAGATAAATTGTTCATAGTTGTTGGTAATTACATTAATTTACATCAGATTAATTTTTCAGGCTAGTTTGAGTTAAATATTAATTTTTCAATCTTCATAATATTTATTGTCTCATTCTTCTTGAGATTTGATATACCATAAATAACTACATAAAATCTCTATTTAACCTAGATTTCAGAGCAATCTAATCTAATTTTTTTCTCATACTTGGAGTGGTGACAATAAGGTTTTAAAAGCTGCCTCCGGAGATATTGAGCAAAATACGATCAAAAAAGATGAGCCTCCTCTTTTCAACAAGGTTGATTTAATAATAATAATTAATCTACTTCAACCATACCAAAAAAATTTAGAAAGTCAAATAAAATTCAATCTTTGGGTAATGTTGAAAATTTTGATTGCTATAATTCAAGAGCATCGATGGATACACTTGGAAAGTGTGGCAAATCAAATACCAAAATATATATAGCACTACGTCTTTTGGTTAGGACAATAAATTTGGGTTGTAAGGGAACAGGGAACACCGGATCTGGGAATAGGGAACAGAGGAATGTCCTCACGTATTTGCGTAGCGCTATGAAAGTTGAGAGCCATCGTCGGGCTATTTTAACAATTAATAATTAATAATTATCTCTCCTTGAAACGGATTGGATTGACTAATCATGAAAATTTTTTCTCTCTTGGTCGATTGGAGGACAGCGAGGAGACCCGCTCTTACAGAGCCGCTCCGCTTTACATGTCGGCGACAAGCCGAAGAGCGTTTGCGTAGCATTCCGATAGGAAAGTTCTGCGCCAGCAAAACGTCATCCCACCCAACGGGGAAGCTCCGAAGATCGACCGCTTGTTTATCCTTTAAAGGAGAGGCTTTAAACCTTAATTATTCGGTAAAGGTTTTTGTCATTATAAATACTAAAATTTGAAACTTTATGGTTTCCGATTTTAAGAGATTGGGTAGAGTTAAACTTTGAAGCTAGCGAAGTACTGACAATTGCGATATATCACACTCAATGATCAAAAGTAAATGTATTAGTAGTAAGCCTAATTTATAACCGTCGCAGCCTGCCAATTTACATTACTAATCTTGGCAAAAAAGGGAACAGTAAATTTGCGGAGCAACAAGGAGCTTTATCTCAAGCTTTAGCTTTATTTCCTGAATATAAAAAATAAAAAAGTTGTTTTAGGAGACAGATAATTTTTTAGCATAGAACTTGCTAAATGTTTAAAAAACCAAAAGCAGATTTATTTTTGCTTGAGAATGAAAAAAAGCTTATATGTCGAGATGGAAAAATAAATGTGGAAACCCTGAAAATATTTGGGTTTAAAACCAGGTGTAAAAATTTATTTAAGAGGCATCAAAGTCACCAAAAGCCACAGTTTTGGAGAAGCAAGTATCATAGCTAAATGGAAACGAAAATATCGAGGCTTGTTTCCATAAGAAGCATGGTTTATACTTCTAATTTTGTGGATTTAGAGTCGGCTTTAATTGCTTATCAAAAATGAATGGGAATCGAACAAATGTTCAGATATTTTAAAACTGGGGGATTTCAATAAGTCAGAAATCAGAAGTGTGTTTGCGCAGCATGACATTAGCGTAGCTCCTCCGCAGGAGGCACGGAAAATCATGCTGCACAAACGAGCGCGGCGATAATTTGGAAGGAACAATGGTCAGTCAGGGGAGACTAATTAATTTTCTTAACTTTATTAATAACTTTAGGGTACGCTCAGTTCATAATTGCGGGAGAAAGAATTTGTCAAAAAGGAATCGCAAATTATGTAAATCGTCCAACTGAACAGCCAAGAAAATATCGACGATACAGCCATTTTGATACCCGAAATAGAGGGCAAGCTTGGCTTAATTCTCTTGAAGTTTTTACTCAAGAAGCCGAAAAATTAATGGCCAATTGTCTTCAGAAGCGGGTTAACGATCGCAAAGGTCAAAGAGCTGCACAACTTGTTCTATCGGCATTTTAGTCCTTTATATCACCCCTTCAGGTCTCATGCTATGGCCCTACACATTAAGCTTAGGACATCCCTCTGTTTCCTGGTTTCCTTTTCAATTAACCAAAAAACAAAGGCTCTCTCGTATCGTTGAGAGAACCTTTGTTTATATTTAACCTGGCATCGTGCTATTTTACCGGGCAGCTACCCACCGAGTATCTTCGCCACCATAGCGTTTAACAGCCGAGTTCGGGATGGATCGGAGTTGTTCCACTATGTCATAGACACCAGGAAAAGCTGATAATTAATTTAATTTATCTATATTACCTTTACCGCTTTTGCGTTTCGGTTTTTTCTTTTCCTTACATTTATAACTATAAATACCTTTTCCAGAAATGTCAACCCCCTAAGCAAAGTTTTTTTTCAGTCTCAAACTTTCACCTCAAACAGTCCATTTTTTCTAAATAGCCCCCGGCCTTCAATAGTCTAATGAATTTTACCTTCTTTCTCAAACCACTGAACAACCTGTTGCACAGTTAACTCTTCAACTGGCACACCAACTTCTTGGGAAACCTGCTTTAAAGGGCGTAAAGAGGACATAACTAATCTAGTAAAAAAATTCTCAAAGCTAGCATCCACATCTAATTGTTGCTGAATACTCTCATCCTTAGCAATCCAAGCCGTTACCTGTTCGGGAGATATCTCTTCTGCTGCCAAACCCGTTTCCGCTCCTATTTGCCTGAGACACCTCAAAGCATAAATGGCCAATCGTGTAGAAAACTTTTGCTTAGAAGTTAACAGAGCCCCATCAACTTGAGCTGATTCCTCCGCCGTTAAAAATTCCATGGATGGTTGCATATCAGCTTTTGATTTTGTATTTTTTACTCTTAAATTAATTATATGTATGATTACCTTTTACTTTTTATTTATGACTATTAAATCGTATTAGTAATTAAATAACCACAACGATGTTCCCCATTAACAATCCAGTGGGTTCTCTCCACAGTACAATCAGGCAGTACAGCACCAAACATCTCTAATTCATGGCCACAAACACTGGGGAAAGATTCGGCCACACTGGAAATAGCACAGTTGTGCTCAATATATATATAGCATTCAACTTTTGAGCAAGTTGAATCACAGTTAACTGTTGATTGTTGAGCTTTGACTTGCTCATAAGGATACCACTCTGCCATGTAACCCTCGGCTTTACGAAGTTCTCCCAAATGGGCCACGCGAGCCTGCACCGAACCTGTCCCCAATAGTTGACGGTAGTGCGTTGCTTTACGCTGCCATTGTTTATGGAGCACCTGGGTAAGTTGATCGTATCCTATAGTTTCTGCCAAGGTATCTAGGAAAGAAACAGCGAACTCATCGTAATTGTGAGGAAAGCGGTCGCGCCCCTGATTTGTGAGTTCATAAATATACTGTGGCCTACCCATGCCAGTCTGCACGGATTTATATCTAATTAATTCTTCTGCTTCTAAATCCTTTAAATGACGACGAATGGCTTGGGGACTAATTTCTAATGACTCGGCCAACTCTAAAGCAGTAGCTTGAGTTCGCTTCATTAGATATTGTAAGATTTCGTGTTTGGTCGAATTTTGCTGAGTAGCTTCCATCATGTCAAAAAAAAATAATTGAACTGGACTTTGACAATTCTACTATTGTTAATGTAACCTAAAATAAACTTAAACAACTTATGTGTTGTTTAAGTGGCCATCAAAACCTCTTTTATTCATTAAATTAAGTAAATATAACTAGGAAAAACGAAAATACAATGACTGCTAAAGTTACAACCTTAGTAAATCAACCCTATAAATATGGTTTCGTCACCGACATTGAGTCAGAAACTATCCCACGCGGATTAAGCGAAGATGTAGTTCGTCTCATATCTGCTAAAAAGAACGAACCGGAGTTCATGCTCAACTTCCGCCTCAAAGCATATCGGAAGTGGCTGGAAATGAAAGAGCCAGCATGGGCGCACGTTAATTATCCAAAAATAGATTACCAAAATATTGTCTACTATTCAGCTCCTAAAGTTCAAGATAAGAAAAAAAGCCTCGATGAGGTAGACCCCACCCTTTTGGATACTTTCGAGAAACTTGGCATCCCACTTTCGGAACAAAAACGTCTGAGTAATGTTGCGGTTGATGCTGTATTCGATAGTGTCTCAGTTGCTACTACTTTTAAGGAAAAGCTGGCTGAAGATGGGGTAATTTTCTGTTCTATTTCTGAAGCAGTCCACGAACACCCTGAATTAGTGGAAAAATATCTCGGTAGCGTTGTGCCAGTGGGGGATAATTTTTTTACTGCTCTTAACTCGGCGGTATTTAGCGATGGGTCGTTTGTTTTTATCCCCAAAGGTGTAAAATGCCCAATGGATTTATCTACTTATTTCCGAATTAATAACGGAGATGCTGGTCAATTTGAGCGGACTTTAATTGTAGCGGAGGAAGCAAGTTCGGTCACTTATCTCGAAGGTTGCACTGCTCCGATGTTTGATACCAACCAACTTCATGCTGCGGTAGTTGAGCTTGTCACTCTCGACAACGCCGAAATTAAATATTCGACTGTGCAAAACTGGTTTGCTGGAGACGAAAATGGTAAAGGTGGTATTTATAATTTTGTGACTAAGCGCGGTTTGTGCAAAGGTGTAAATTCTAAAATTTCCTGGACCCAAGTGGAAACTGGTTCGGCTATTACCTGGAAATATCCGAGTTGTCTGTTAGTGGGAGACAATTCAGTGGGAGAATTTTACTCAGTTGCTCTGACTAATAATAAGCAACAAGCAGACACGGGCACAAAAATGCTGCATATTGGTAAAAATACCCGCAGTACAATTATTTCTAAAGGAATTTCTGCTGGTAATTCGGCTAACAGTTACCGTGGTTTGGTGAAAATGGGGCCTAATGCTAAGGGGGCACGGAATTATTCTCAATGTGATTCGATGTTAATTGGCGATCGCGCTCAAGCAAATACTTTTCCTTACATTCAGGTGGATAATAATACTGCTAGAGTTGAGCATGAAGCTTCTACTTCTAAAATTGGGGAAGACCAACTTTTCTTTTTTGCTCAACGGGGTATTTCTGCGGAGGATGCTGTTTCTATGATTATTAGTGGTTTCTGTAAGGATGTGTTTAATGAGTTGCCTATGGAATTTGCTGTGGAAGCTGATAAGTTATTGAGTTTGAAGTTGGAAGGTACAGTGGGATAAAAGAAGTAAGAATTATGAAGGAAACAATTTTGTTATTGTGCTATTAACTAATAAGAAGATTTAGACTTGTTGGTCGTGGTGCTCAAAAATTTAGCTTCTTGATTTCCAGCAATTCAGCAAATCAGAATTAACAAGGAAATAATTTTCCTCTGATACAACAAACCAATCAGAATCTTTAGACTTGTTGGTCTTGATGCTAAAAAAATTAGCTGATTTTTGCCAGAATTAAGCCAATCAGAATTAACAAGGAAATAATTTTTATCTGGTGCAAAAAACTAATCAGAATCTTGAGACTTGTTGGTCTTGATGCTCAAAAATTTAGCTAATTTTTCCGGAATTAAGCAAATCAGAATTAACCAGGAAATAATTTTTCTGTGGTGCAAAAAACTAATCAGAATCTTTAGACTTGTTGGTCTTGATGCTCAAAAAATTAGCTGATTTTTGCCAGAATT
>JBARXI010000965.1:0-2148 GCA_049647275.1 Microcoleaceae cyanobacterium | reverse complement strand
AATTATTAATTGTTTTCCATTTGTCATGCTATAGAAATGGCACTTCGTCACATGAAAATTGTTAATTGTTAATTATTCACCAGAGGTAATTATTAATTGTTTTCCATTTGTCATGCTATAGAAACGGCACTTCGTCACATGAAAATTGTTAATTGCTGAAATTTTATTTATAACTGATTATCCGAACATAATATTCAATCAGAACAATTATTGAACTATGACAATACACAAAACTACAAAAATTAGCTAGAATCATTTAACTTAAGCACCACAAATTTAATAAACATTTTTAAGTAGGAAAATAGAACGTGGCTACAAATTTAACCCAATATAACTCCATTTCAGAACAACTACAACAAGCCATTAATAACTACCGCAACCGCGCTGATTATCTAGAAATTCGTCTAGAGAAAAGTGAATCAACTGCCCTTTCCTTTCGTGGCCCTCAATTAGATGCAGTTAATCGCAACTTTTCCCTTGCAGGTGGTATTCGCGCCTGTCACAAAGGGGGTTGGAGTTTTGTCACATTTAACAGTATTTCCGAACTCCAAAATCGTATTGAAGAAGCAATTTCTCAAGCTCATCTAATCGGAACAGAAACAACTCAACTAGCATCTGTTGAACCCATCCAAGATTATGTAGCAGTAGAATTCGGTCGCGACCCTCGTGGTATATCCCTAGAAGAAAAGCGACAGTTGCTCGAAAACTATAATCAATTATTGCTAGATTTTGACCATCGAATTCAGACCACGACAGTCAGTTATCGCGATCGCTTTGCCATTAATTATTTTGTCAATTCCATCGGCAGTTGCATAGCACAGGAACGCCTAGATGTCAACGGCAGATTTCGAGCCATTGCCCGTGGAGAAGGCGGTTTAGTCCGCCAAGGATTCGAGTCTGTCAGTTCTGGGTCTGATTATAACACTCTTTGTGGCATTGACAACCAAGTGAGGGGAGCAGCAGAAAGGGCCATCCGCCAACTAGAGGCAAAACCCGTTAAAGGTGGACAGTATACCGTAGTATTAGATCCGTATTTGGCAGGTGTATTTATTCACGAAGCTTTTGGTCATCTTTCGGAAGCAGATTTTGTTTATGAAAATCCTCGGATGCAAGAGTTACTAACTTTGGGTAAACCAATGGGTATCGAACAGTTGAATGTGGTGGATGATGCCACTATTTCTGGTTTACCGGGTTCGATTAAATATGATGATGAAGGTGTTCGTGGACAACGTAAATATCTGATTCAAAATGGGGTATTAACAACTAGGCTCCATAATCTAGAAACTTCTGGAAAAATGGGAGAAGCACCCACAGGAAATGCTAGGGCGTTAAATGCAACTTATCCCCCCATTGTGCGGATGACTAATACAGCTATTGAGCCTGGCGATCGCTCTTTTGAGGAAATAGTTGGGGATATAGATGAGGGTGTTTATGCAGTCAGAATGTTAGGCGGTCAAACTAATGGGGAGATGTTTACATTTGCGGCGGCGGAAGGTTATATGATTCGGAATGGTAAGATTGCCGAACCCATAAGTGATATTACTTTGACCGGGAATGTGTTTCAAACTCTTAAGGATATTGAGGCGATCGGCAATGACTCTATTTACACTAATGGCGGTTGTGGCAAAGCTGGCCAGATGCCTTTGCCTGTTAGTGTTGGTGGCCCCCACTTAAGGATTAAGAATGTAGTAGTGGGAGGACGTTGATAGGTTTTGGTGCGAATGAATAAACCCGGTTTTCCCAATAAACCTGGTTTTAAAGTCACTAATCAGCATTAGGAGCAACCACTAAGTAGGTGGGCATAATTAAAGAGCAAAAAGTTGTAGGGTGGGCAATGGCTATAAGTATATTTGTATAAAGGTTTTAGCTTTATTTAGCATGGCCCACATTATACGTTTATTTATGCCGACCTACTTATTAAGTACATCAAGTTTTTAGGTTGACTACTCCCCGGACTTAAGTCACGGGGATTCTAAGTTGATACTACGCAACACGGATTTATCGGTGTTGCTTCGTCTGTTCTTAGCTGACCAAAGATATATTCTGATGTCGGACAATTTCATTGTGCCCCTACACAGTCGGCTTAAGTTTAACCCTAAGCTTTCTGCTTACTTTTCTAGTCAAAATAGCACAGGACAACTTTAGTTG
>JBARXI010000964.1:0-2001 GCA_049647275.1 Microcoleaceae cyanobacterium | reverse complement strand
GATCCAGATAACTAATGTTTGGTTTTCTGCCTCAACCCAATCTACATTTAAGGGTTCTAATTTTTGAGGTTTGATCCAGATAACTAATGTTTGGTTTCCTGCCTCAACCCAATCTACATTTAAGGGTTCTAATTTTTGAGGTTTGATCCAGATAACTAATGTTTGGTTTTCTGCCTCAACCTAATCTACATTTAAACCTCTTCTCTATATTTTTTTACCCGCTCATTTGCCAGAGGTAAACATTGAGAAAAAAAACTACAACCACGACAACGAGGACTATAAACTGCCAGAGGAATAATCCCAGATTCCCACAACTTCAACACATCAGAAATAGTAGTAATTGTCTGATTTATTAACTCGGTTGAAATTTCCACAAGTTGTCGTCGATGAGATTCAGCATAATAGACATAACCAGTATTAATAATTTTCCCGGTCATCTCTTCTAAACACAAAGCTTGAGCGCAAACTTGTAATTCATCATTATCCCATTTACCCTTTTTTCCACGTTTATATTCCACAGGAAAAAACTCGCCATTTTCAGCTTCAATTAAATCTGATTTGCCGATTAATTTATATTTTTCCGACTTTAACCAAACGGCGCGAACTTGCCAAACATCTTCCCGGTTTCCTTCCCCTAAAGTATGAACCCGGTCATGTAAAGTTGTACCTTCAATTGTGTATTGATTATCGACAAATTCTCCAGCACAAAACATCCGCCAAAAACGATGTGGGCAATAACTATATTGATTCAAAGCAGCTATTGGAACATAGTCAGTATTTTGCATAATTAACCTCAATCTTGATAGTAGAAAATTTGACCTAAACCCTAGAGATTTTTCTTGTCATTGCGAGGCATAGTAGTGAATAGCAATTCTAAATAGGTTGTAATATTTTATCGTAGGGGTTAAGTTTCCAAATTCTTTTTTTACAGGGGTTTGGAGACCAAACCCCTACAGTTTTTTCATAAACCATTTAAGATTACTAAATAACCTTTTTAATAATTATTCTTGTGTTTACTTCTCCACCACACTTCCCACACTTCCCACACTCCCCACACTCCCCACACCTCCCACACCTCCCACACTCCCCTACTCCTTATAACGCCTCGCCATTCCCATTCCCATAGGCGTTTTTCTTCCCAAACCACAATAAATAGCAAAGTCAGCTAAAGCATTTATCTGTTTAATTTTCTCTGGCTGAATATCTCCAAAAATTCGATAAGTCACCTCACCGACAACCCCAATAAATTTACTCCGAGAATCAGCAATAATTTCTGTATTAATATCCAGATAACTCGGATAAATAGATTCAAGTGGAATCTCAAAAAATTCCATCTCACTATATTTATCCCAACGATTCAACAGAGAATTAAAAACAGCATCCTTAGTTGGCATGGGCAGATCGTAACTACCCTGTCTAAAACAAGTAGGAGTAGCAAAATTTAGGGAAATAATTCGATTAGAATCAGATGCCTGTTCATATATTTGTTGATAAGAAAAAGAACTCGCCCAAGGTTGATTAGATTTAGCAGTACCAAGAATACTAATAATGTTTAAATTTGCCGGACCTAAATGCCAAGGTTGGTCGGGATTAAGATTTAACCAAAGTTGAGTAAGTTCGCCGAATAAATTGTCGTCTAAAAGAGATATCCGCCACCAACAATTAGTATTTGCTGGAATAGAATTTTTATGTTGCCATTGGAGGGAATGGTCGCGACTTTTTGAGTGGCGTTTTTTAGTTTGTAAAGGACTAATAGTAAAAGGTTTATTAGCAGTAGACTCATGGAGGCGATCGCCCAAATTTTTATCGACGGAACTAACTAAAGTTAAGAATAAAGCATGGAGATGTCTACCTGTGAGATATCCTGTAGGAATGGGAGATTTTGGTATTAGGTTTAAGACTAGACTATGAGGCATTTTTTTGATTTTTAAATTAATAATTGAATTTCTGTAGGGTGGGTTAGGTGAAGATAATTTAGGCTATTTAAAGTTAATTTAGTTA
>JBARXI010000963.1:0-7321 GCA_049647275.1 Microcoleaceae cyanobacterium | reverse complement strand
ACTAGAAAACCTACTGCACCTAAAATACTGAGAATACTGATAACAAAATTTACTCCAAAATCTCCTCTAAAGTCTTCCAAGCTATTTGGAAATACACTAAAACCTGCCGTACAAAAAGCAGATATAGAATGAAATACTGCTGCCCACAAAGGATTACTCACATTTGCATTTTTAAACAAAATATATAGTGAAATAATTCCAGCAATTTCTACAAGTAGAGTAAAAATAACAGTATGTTGAAGAAATTCTTTGAGATTAAATCCTTGAGGCAGAGAAAAAACTGCACTCCCAACTCGTTGACGTAAATTTGATAAAGAATTTTTGCTATAAATTAAGGCAAATGAACCCAGAGTCATATAACCCAAGCCACCCACCTGAAAAGCTAATGTAATTACTAACTCTCCAAAAAAACTATAAGCATCAGGAGTATTAACTGTAACTAACCCTGTTGTGCTGATAGCTGATGTAGCAATAAATAAATTATCTAACGGAGAAATTGCTTCGCTCTGCCAGCTAATAGGCAAACACAAAAGCAGCCATGCAATTAGTATATAAACTCCATAACCAAATAACAGTAGTCGAACTGGATGAGAACGACCTAACTTGTTAATAATACGCTGTAGAAAAGAGGTTTTCATAACTATAAAGTCTAAAAATTGGATAAATCTTACAGCCTTTCCCCTGAAAAATAATCATCCCTAAGATATATATTTATACAGATGATTTAAGGAGATATCTATTATATATATCTCCTTAAAAGAGGGAGTAGGGAGTAGTGGGAAATAATTGATTATTTCTGTACGATAATTGATTTTATTTTTTATTATTGGAGATGTCTAATATAGTAATCCTATTTCAGTTGTAATATTTTAGTAGTGGTTAGAAGTCACCCTCTCAGGACTCATAAGTCAGGATATGAGAATTTTTCAGTTAATATTGACTGTGCAAAAATTTGTCACAAACAATGGGCGGATTGCTATATTGTACCAAAGTTCAACAATTAATTATTAATTATTAATAATCACCTCTGTTTGAAACGGATTAGATTGACTAAAAGGATTTTTTTTTCTTGTTTCTCCTTTAAAGGAGAGGCTTTTCACCTTAATTATTCGGTAAAAAAAAGAAAGTTGCAAAGGCAGCTAGAGGATTTTTAGACTAGACTAGAGATGTCTTTATAGCATTTCTTGCTCTTGGTGAAATACACAATTTTTATATTTTTGGCAACAGCTCCGTCAGGCAACAGACAACAGGGAATAAGAAATAAGAAATAGAATAAATAAGGAATAAGGAATAGAAAAAATACTGTAGTTAATTAATATGAGAACCGCTTTATTAACTACAGATCGAGTTTCACCCGAACAAATAATGTTTAATATCAAGTCTCATTAATTAGCCATAATAAAAATGTTCTTCTGTTGAGAGAGAATATTTTTTCGATGCCGAATGCGGAGCAAACAAATTTCCCCTTGTTCCCTACTGCCTACTCCCTAAATTTTTTATTGTGGTTATTCAAAAACACATGATACAGCGCTTTCCGTTGCCCGTGAGGTACAATAACCGGAATTTTAACAGGGTAAATATTTTTTACTTGTTTCCCATCACCCCATCACCCCATCACCCTAAAATCGTCAATATATGTATTTCATAACTTGGAAAACTGCTGTATAAGCTATTCCTACTGACTACTAGCACAAACCTAACTATTTGTAGCAAATTTTGGTCGCGCCCGGTCTTACTGTATAGTTAAGATTAAAAACCAAAAATAATTCTACTTATTACTCCCCCTATCCGTCATTATTCAGATTAATAAATATCTCCTTTGGTGTTAATTTAATCGCGCCAATAACAAAGTCAAATCATCATCAGTACGACCAGTAACCTTAGGCGATCGCAAAAAAGCCTCCAACTGCTCCGTCGCCTCCCCCACATCAGTCACCACACCCATAAACTTAAACAACGGTACAAAAAACGGACTATGAGGCGACCCCATCGGCATTTTCAAAGCCAGCATTTGCAACCCATCCGAAAAAATTGCCAAATGAGAAGGTCTTCCCCGCCAAACCTTCACTTGTGCAGTTTCCACACCATTATCCGAAATCAAAAAAGTCGTCTCATTAATATATTCCCCACTCTGAGGCGCAGTCAATGGCAAAATATTCTCCTCCCCATCCCCCACCACCGCAGCACCATCTCCCACCTGAGCCGCAATAACCAACTCTGGTGTCGCCACAACCAAAATCAAAGTAGTAGCCAACTCCCGCGCCTCAACCTTCCTAACCGCCGACTCAGCCAAAACTGCCGTTCTCGCAGCCCTCAAAGCATCAACCAATTTATCCTGCAAACTCAGACCATCTTCAGGCAGAAACTTTTGTCTAGAAATAGTTTCCACCGCAGCACTCACAGCTACCCTAGCACCCACCTCCCCCAAACTAGCCGAACCCGCACCATCAGCAACAGCTGCAACTAAAATTCCTCCAGGCAAAGTTTGCCAATGATTAGCATCCTGACAGGGCTGCCCCCGTTTTTCGTGACTCGTACCTGTCACCGACACTGATACCACCCGCCAATGACTTTTTTCTTCTATTGACATAACCTAATATGTAATAACTTTTCCTTTTTTTTCTGCTTCAAAACGGAGGTGTGGCTCTACTAGGTAAACAACAGCTAACATCTGAAAAGTTAATACTTTGTTCTCGACAATCATAAACCTAATACCGTTTCACCGAAGTCATGTATCGAGTGAGTAATTAGTCGGTCTCCATTTCCTCCGGAAACCCTACGCCAACAGAATGTAAGACCCACTTCATGACAGCTCAATTGTCAAGATAAATTTGCCTAAGAACTTTAACTAACAATAATTTCATATCTAAAGATAATATCTAATATATAGATAGATGTGAGATTATTCAAGTAAATTAGTAGTATAAAACCTAAAACCTAGCACCTAATACCTTCGAGATTAAACCGTTCCCCAACCCGGCGGTGGCAGCGCTACTTGCTCATCAACTTTAGAATGGGAAACTTGCTGCATACTAGCAGACAGCCAGATAAACATTTCCCTAAAATCAAGCCCTCTGAGTTTTAGCGGTGTTCTCTGAACTATTTCCCCCAACCTATCCATATTTGCCCCTTCCACACCCACGGCAAAAAAAGCAACGTGCTTATTATCTTCTTCTTTTTTAATCCGATCGGCTGCCTCGTTCACAGCTTTTTCTGATTCTCCTTGAGGCTCGCCATCTGTAATTAAAAATACCCAAGGTCGATAATAGGTAATGCCATTATTCCGATATTCTGATTTACGGGCTGCAATCATATCCAAAGCTTTATTAATTGCCGTGCCCATATAAGTTTGGCCTTGGGCTGTTAATACAGGGTTTTCAAATTGGTCTGCAGTAATAAATTCTTGCACAATTTTCACTTGATTGTCAAAGGAAATAATGGCAACTTCTACTCGTTTTTTGGCTAATTCATCAGTAATTAAATTATCTCTAAAGGTTTCTAGCCCTTCATTTAAAGCTTGAATAGGTGAGCCGGTCATTGATGCTGAGGTGTCCAACAATAGCACACAAGGGCAACGGGGTTCGGGATTTTCTGCAAATTCTACTGCTTCGTCAAGTCTCATGGTAATTTTATTGGCCTTGAAATTAGGGATGATATTTCTACCGTTCGTTTTATTGTCTCTGATTAAGAACCTATAGTTCCAGTTGGTTTTGATAAAATTTAAACAACAATTAGATGACATGGTACAGCATTAAGACATTACGAGCCCAACAGCAAGCCAGACTAGCTGAGGAAAGGGCCGAAAGACTCGCAACAAAACTGCGCGAATTGAACATTGACCCTGAAAATTTATAGAAGAAGGAAAAAAGAAAATTGTTCTTAACTCCTACATTCATTTTTTGACGATCCGATCGTATTAGCGATCGCTCTTATATCCCTCACTGTCTCTAAAAATACTTTTTACTTTATAGTTTTGCTAATCTGGTCTTTTGAACGGCTTTGTTGGGTAAATTCGATACTTAAATCTAACCTTCATGTTTTTGTTTTCAACTAACAATATGATAGGAGGTTGCCTGCTACAGAATCAAATCAAAATTCCCCCTAGAAGGGCTATGCTTTATAAACATCTTTACTTAATATAAAACTTGACAAAACAGAGAAGTTATAAACTTACCATTCAATGTAGATTTCAGGAGAGTCAACCTTTTAATTAAAGGCTTTTCTCCCCCCACCTCCCCACCTCCCCACCTCCCCCTTCGGGTGCGCCAGTTGCTACAACGCGGGGAACCCGCGCAACGCACTGGCGAACCCATCTCCCCACCCCCCATCTCCCTATCATCAAAGGGTTTTAGGAGTTGCTTATAAGGGATAGCTAGAAGGGAGAGGCTTTCAGATCCATCTTTTTTGGTTAATGTACCAAATAATTAGGGTTTAAAGCCTCTACGCATCAATAAGAGAAGAAAAAAATCCTTTTAGTCAATCTTATCTGTTTTCAGGAGAGGTAATTATTAATTATTAATTGTTAATTTACCAGTACCTTTTCACCTAATTCCTCTTCTTCTTCACCCCAGTTTTCCAGCCAATCTCCATCGACATTTTCTACATATAAATTGACATGATTAATTCCCCAACTTAGTCGGTCTTCTTGTAACTGTTGAGCTGCTTGAAGAGCTTGCCATACTTTTTCTAAACGTTCTTGATTTGACAGAGTTGTACTTGTTCTTACCATGTTGCCTACTATTAAAATGTGTTGTTTTATTCACAAACCAAGGTCACATAGGAATCCTTCAAATTCCTATCTAAAGCAAAATTTAATATATTTTGCTTCTTTTAAATGTTTACTGTTATGCAGAACTAGATTTACTAACTGAATAACTGACCGATCCTGTCCGGGGTTATAACTAACAAAAATACCCCTTCTAATTTTCCATTGCTGTAGTGTATTTTTCCATTCCTTATACTTATCATTGCAAAATTCACCGGACATAGTAGTGAGTTGAACACATAAAGGCTTACCTGTATTACTACTCACAATTACATCTGTTGCCATAGACAAATCCGCAATATAACGATGAACAACACAGCCGTCACGACTTTTAATCTGACGAGCGATAGATTCTATCAATTCAGCATCTTCTTGATTAAATTCTCCAGACCTTAACTTTTGTTTCCAGATATAAAATTTATGATCATTTTCATTAAACCATTTTGGAAAAAGATATTCATACCAGTATCTTACTGGAGATGGAAGATGATTCAAAAATAATTGTCTCTCTTCATTTGTTAATGATTGTAATTTTAACCAAAACTCTCCATCCTTAATTAATTCTAACAAAAATCCCACCAAGACGCCTTTCTGCGTCAGTAAGCCGGGCCTAATATCCTTAATCCAGCGCCTGACTTCATCTAACCTCTCGGCTAATGCAGGTTCGGTTGACCAGGCAAGACTGCTAAGTTGTTTCAGCTTAGGCTCAATTTCCCTTGCTTGCAATCATCCTGCTCCATAAAACTCATACAATACCTCATAAAGTGACAAATTGATATTTACTTCTAGCTTCAACTGAGGGTTGTAAACCCAATGTGAGTAACTTGCCTGTTGAGCAAATAGGATTTTTTGTTTTTTATTTAGTTTTAATTTTGTTATGGTGGAATGCATGGAGACTTACCAAGGAAAATAGTATTCTTTGTTCTGTACTGAAGACCGTTATTATGTGATTAAGTCATCCTCCTAGATCGGTTGACCCATTCTAATCTCCAAAAACGTTTTATATAATAACTGATATTGTAGCGTTTGATAGTCAGTATTAGGTATTGAGAACCAAAGAATAGTAACTGTTCAAAATCTTTCCAGAGAGATAGAGAGTAGAATCGTCTCATCAGTTGACTAATTTCCTTAAAAATGGTAGTAATTCCAAATCTTAACTTAGCTTAAAAAAAATAAAGATTCTTAGTACCATTCTAAGTTCACAATAGTTATTAGCAGTAACTACAAATACAGAAATGTCAGAATCAACTATTGAATCCATTCTACAAGAAAAACGTCTTTTTCCACCACCAGCAGAATTTTCTCAAACAGCCCACATTAAAAGCATAGAGGAATACAAACACCTCTACGAAAAAGCCAAAACAGACCCGGAAGGATTTTGGGCAGAACTGGCCGAACAAGAATTAGATTGGTTCCAAAAATGGGACAAAGTTCTCGACTGGCAACCACCCTTTGCTAAATGGTTTGTTAACGGCAAAATTAATATTTCTTATAACTGCCTCGACCGTCACCTCAGCACTTGGCGACGGAACAAAGCAGCTCTGATTTGGGAAGGAGAACCTGGAGACTCTCGCACCCTTACCTATGCCCAACTGCATCGAGAAGTCTGTCAGATGGCAAACGTATTCAAACAGTTGGGAGTAAAAAAAGGCGATCGCGTCGGCATCTATATGCCCATGATACCCGAAGCAGCGATCGCCATGTTAGCCTGTGCCAGAATCGGCGCACCCCACACCGTAGTCTTTGGCGGATTCAGCGCCGAAGCTCTCAAAGACCGCCTTTTCTATGCTGAGGCCAAGTTAGTAGTCACCGCCGATGGTGGTTGGCGCAAAGATGCCATAGTTCCCCTGAAAGAACAAGTAGACAAAGCACTAAAAGCAGGTGCTCCTAGCGTTGAAAACGTCCTAGTTGTCAAACGCACCGCCCAAGAAATCCATATGGAAACAGGGCGCGACCATTGGTGGCACGACCTCCAAAAAGATGCTTCTGGTCAATGTCCAGCCGAACCAATGGATAGCGAAGATATGTTATTCATCCTTTACACAAGCGGCACCACAGGCAAACCAAAAGGAGTTGTACACACTACAGGCGGTTATAATCTCTACACCCACGTTACTAATAAATGGGCGTTTGACCTCCAAGACACAGACGTATATTGGTGTACTGCTGATGTCGGTTGGATTACAGGCCACAGTTATATTGTCTACGGTCCCCTTTCCAACGGTGCCACTAGTCTGATGTATGAAGGCGCACCCAGAACTTCTAATCCTGGTTGCCTCTGGGATGTAGTGGAAAAATACGGGGTTACTATATTCTACACTGCCCCTACTGCCATCCGGGCATTAATGAAAATGGGAGAAGAGCACCCCAACTCCAGAAATCTCACTTCCCTACGTTTGTTAGGAACAGTGGGAGAGCCAATTAACCCAGAAGCTTGGATGTGGTATCATCGCGTCATTGGTGACAGTCGGTGTCCGATTGTTGATACTTGGTGGCAAACTGAAACGGGTGGGTTTATGATTACTCCCCTACCCGGTGCAACTCCGACCAAACCAG
>JBARXI010000962.1:0-2937 GCA_049647275.1 Microcoleaceae cyanobacterium | reverse complement strand
AGGAGGTGATGTCCAGACGGATGAGCGGACTGACATAGTGAATAGTCATTGGCTGACTAGTTATATTCCATAGAATCAGAACTGCTTTTGATTTTCTTCTCGTCGGGGTGGTTTTTTCCATTACGTTCCACCCCTTTTCTTACCTACTAACCTGACTTTTTCTTACTTTTTTCTATGAGCCAACCACCAGAAACCGAAATAGAAAAATTGAAGCGACAAGTCGAACAACTTGAGCGTGAAAACTCCGAGTTGAAACGCAAGCTCAACGAAGCCCGCGACCCCAACCCTGTGATTCGACCCAGTCGTAAACGGATTCATCGGTTATTAATGGATGCTGGGATGTCTCTATATAGGTCTGGCAATTGGTGGTTAGTTAAGTTTGGAAACTTGAGACAGCATTACCGGAAATTAACTCAAATATGGAAAGTTATTATTAACGATTCATGGAATTTAACCGACCTATTTCCTTTTCCGTCAAAATCTGATACCCCACCAGAGGAAACTACTAAAAAACGCAAACCCGCAAACCCCCCGCGTAAACCTCAGAGAAACCTTTCCATCTTTCAACTAGAACTCAAGCAAAAACTAGAAGTTGCTGGGAGGGAAGCAGTAAGAGCGCGAGGCGAACCAACACCACAGTTTATGGATGCAATGTTATGAATGAGAAACCCACAACCATTCACCAATACAAAAAGGCACTGAGAAAATTATCTGTAGAGATAGACCAAATTCGTGAGTTTGGGGACTTGAGAAAAAACAAAACTTGGGAAACTGCTTATGCGAGTTGCAGTAATAACCCAAGCCATGAAATATATTCTAGTGCTGGAGATGCTAGAAACAATTCTAGACTGACAGAGCAAGAACGCAACCTACTTTTTGGACCAGTATCTTACAAGGCCGATGAAACTGGGCAACTGTTGCTTTTTGATATCGAAGACGATATAGAGCCACCAGACCCAGACGATTATCCCAATGATTATGAATGGCATTATCAACTGTGGGCTGAGAAATACCCAGACCATGCTCAAGCATTAAGACGCTGGGCAAAGGGAGACAGTCCCGAACCAGTTGCTGTTGGTCCTGCTATACCAATATATTACAAAGGTACTTGGAAGCCAATAGTTGATGATTGGGAAGTAGCAGAGTTTCATCAACCAAATGAAGTAACCAAAAGAGTCCGAAAGTTTTACCAAGACGTAGATTACATCTATCCTACAGAGTTTTTGATGGTTTGCTTTCATACTTTTTGGAAGATTAGACAAACTTTGGTATTTCAAATATCGGAAAAAGTTACAATGTCTAACCATGAAAAACGGTTGTTTATAGAAATTGACGCACGATATGAAAGGTGTGCTTGGATCGGTCAAGATTTGCGTCCTTTTATTCGTGTAATAGACAGCAAAGGTGGAACATTTTGTCGGCTGCGCTTAAAAAACCGGACTAATATCAATCGCAACTACCCTCCTGGCTTCAAAGTCTTCGCTAAAGCTGATGATGTGACGATCGAGCGGGAGCGTCCACCACCTTAATGCTTGCAGCGTTAACAGTTAAACGTTATTAATCAACGGCAAATAAATCATTATGACTAGACAAAAAGAAGTCAACCAAATGCAACTGTTGCAGGCATTGCAAAAACAACCACCTATTCACATAGAACTTTATCCGTGGGAAGTTTATATGCTTGCGTCCTGCTGTTTTTCCTGGTTAATATTTAACCCAGGAAACAAGACCGTTATCGCTATTTCTCGGAAACTGCAAACAATCTTAAACTATAGATTTACTTGCTTGCAAAATTCAATTGCTGCATTATTAACCCAAGGAGTACAAGATTTTTATGAGAGTGTCAGAAATAGAAGTTAGTGTTAAATATCAGCCTGCAAATTATACATCAAGTAGTGGTGCTGTTCGCGTTGTCTTAGAAGATGGAGACAATATTGAGGATGTTGCACAATTTGCAGCAGAACAAGCTGCTAGAACTGCTACGGCTGGTAGCCCTAATAGAAACTTCCAGGAAGGATGGTTTGCAATCGCTGTTTGTTGGGTTATCTGATTATCCAAGGAAGCTTGTTCGTCAAAACAGTTATTGGAAAAATAAGTATGCTGAAAGCTGCTTGTTGAAATATGGTGTAACTATTTCGGAATTTACCAGAGACTTTAGTTGGTTACTTTGTCGGGTGCACGAGTTAGAGTTTCATTACCGCTCAAAGTTAATTAAGTTAGTAAATAGTGAAGTGTTTAAAAACTATAATTTAGTTTTTGACCAGTTTGACTTTAACTATAAGCTTCGGGCTATTATCTTAATCCAAATTTATCCCCTTACTAGATTTTCTAGTCAAGCTGCTTTTAAAAAACGATTAGGAATGGGCAAAGACCAGTACCAATCTGGAGATGTTCAATATTTTAGAAATTCTGGCAGTTCTGAAGCTAGGAGTCAATTATTATTGTGGTGTCGGCAATGTATTGTTTATCCTCCCCGTCGGCCAAAATCTCCAATTGGGAAGGAATTAGGAACTAAGTATGATAATTTACTGGCCAGGTATTCTAACGATGGCGACTTGGGGAAAATTCAAGCTATTACCAAATATTTTGATAAGCAGATAGAGGCGATCGCAAAAATAGAGTTTTCAATGGCTGAAAGCCCTAATAGTCCGGCACTTTTACAAATTAAGGCTGTTAAATTAGCAACAATTCAGAGTAAAGAAGCTTTGATTTTGGCTGTTAGGTCTGGAGTAAATGTGGATTTGCCTAATGCTGGAGCTTTTGAAAAGGCCAGAGGATTTAAAACTTTAATTGCCTTTAAGGTAATTAGCCTTGCCCTTAGAAGATTATGGCCAATGTTAAAGAAGGCCAATTGTAGTTAAAAGGCGATCGCTACAATTGTCCCAAAAGATTTAGGAGATAAGTAAAATTCTTTTCTCCTTTTCTCTTCAGAGTGAA
>JBARXI010000961.1:0-6140 GCA_049647275.1 Microcoleaceae cyanobacterium | reverse complement strand
AATTATTTATTTGTTTCTGTGTTTACCAAGCGAATTATAGTACTGATAAGGTCTATAATTAGTTGTTTTTAGGCAGCGGGGGAAGAACTTGAAAGCTGTACCTCACCAAGAGCGAGAAACGCTATATACTATTCAGTTAAGTATGAAGATAATCGCTCTTTGACAATAATTTGTATATATAATTAATCTATCTCCGACTTTTGACCTTTGACTTGATAATTTGGTAAAATAAGTATGAATTTTAGATTTTACATTCAAAAATTAGTAACATGATTAATCCAGGACAAATATTACAAAACCGCTATCAAATGATCCAACTAATCGGAGATTGTGGTTTTGGTCAAACTTGGGAAGTTGATGATGGTGGCACTAGAAAAATTATGAAAATATTGAAAGTGCCAAAGGGAATAGACGAAGAAGAAATGGAACAGGCTGTTTCCCTCTTTGAGCAAGAAGCAAAAGTCTTAACGCAGTTGCACGATCCAGGTCTACCAGCAGTAGAAGCAGATGGATACTTTATCTGGTCAGAAGATAGTCAGGAGCCATTACACTGTTTGGTAATGGAAAAGATCGAAGGTATAAAGTTGTATGACTGGCTCAAACAAAATCACGCTCGACCGATGGAAGAAGGGCGAGCGAGCGTCTGGTTAAAACAACTAGTAGAAATCATTTGCAAACTCCATCAGCATCACTGCATCCACCGGGATATTAAACCCACAAATATTATGCTGCGTACTCCAGTTCGAGAAAATCAGGAGCGTACTATTGCACAAGATAACTTTACAGCAGTTGTGTCAACAGTAGAAAATCATCAATTGCTAGAAACAGACATTAGCAAAGCTCAAGCAGTTACCCTACTAAACGAGATGCCATCGTCAGATGGGAAACTTGCCAAGACCAAAATTAGAGCTTCCATCTCAGCCACTCAGCAGAGTGTTGCAGCACCGGAAGACGATCGAGAAAGACCTTGGAAGGTGGGGATACAGAAACGCCGAGATGAGACCGAAAAAAATCATAAGCTAGACCAAAAGCAACAGTGGGGTCAACTAGCATTAATTGACTTTGGTGCGACCAGGCAAGTCACAGAAACATATTTAAGGCAAGTCGAAGGCAAAGATATCACTGGCGTTATTTCTCTTGGTTACACCGCCCCCGAACAGTATGAAGGAAAAGTAACAAGACAGTCAGATGTCTTTGCCATCGCTCGTACTTTAGTTTATTTACTCACAGCACAAGAGCCTATTAACCTACCTACCGACCCTCAAAGTGGTAGATTGATTTGGCGAAAGAATGCCACTCATATCTCAAAAGAATTGGCTGACTTAATTGACGAGATGATGGCTTCTTTGCCTCAGTGTCGTCCCCAAACCACTGAAGATATTCTCGAACGTCTTGTCGCCCAGCAGCAAGTGCCAGAAGAAATTGAACCGACTCCACAAAAGCAAAAATTATCAACTGCCTCTTTAGATAAAACACCATCTGCCTTACCACTCTTCCAAAAACTGCCTTATCTTAAACAGAAACCTCAAACAGCTACCCAACAACAAAACAAATGGTTAGGCAAGACTTCCTTACTAATATTGGGAGCAATAGCAGTTTTAATCGCTACCTTACCAGAAGCACCCACCACTTGCCCCTTAAAATTAAATGACGATTTGAGTTGTGGGGAAGAAATTCTGATTCCTGGCACAGCTGCCACAGCAAAAGAAGAAGGAGTAAAAGCTTTTGCTGCTGGTAACTATCTGCAAGCAGTTAAATATTTTGAAAAAGCCAGAAACAAACAAATTAACGACCCGGAAACTCTAATTTATCTGAATAATGCTAAACTGGCTGCCAGCAATACCGACGCTTATACTATAGCAGTGGTTGTTCCGAGCGTAGGTGATTCACATGCCCTTAATTATGGTTTGGAAATCTTACGAGGAGTTGCTCAAGCTCAGAATGCCATCAACCAAAGCGATAATCTGATCGGAGGCAAGGGTTTAATCGTGATTATTGCTAATGATGCCAACTCTCCCCAACAAGCAACTAGAAGAGCAAACGATCTAGCTTTAACCGGTCAAGTTTTAGCAGTCATTGGTCACCTTTCTAGCGATCTTACTCTAGAAGTAGCTCCTATTTATGAACAAAATCAACTGGTATTAATTTCTTCTACTGCTACTTCTACCGAATTATCTAATAGTAATAATTTTTTCTTTCGGATGATTCCTTCTGATGCCACTACGGCTCAAGCTATGGCTAGTTATCTGATTAATCTATCTTCCGACAGACAGCCAAAAGTAGCTTTATTTTATACTTCTAATAGTGTTTACAGTGAATCCCTACAAAATCAATTTATGATTAGTCTTACTGCCGGGAGTGGTAAAATAGTTAAAGACCTCGACCGCAGTTTCGATTTATCTAGAACCTCTTTTAATGCTAGTGCTCTGATCCATAGGGTAGATAAACAAGAAGCTACTGCTATGGTGCTGTTACCAGATATATCGACTTTAAGCAAGGGAATAGAGCTAATTAAAGCAAATTGGCAGTTGAATTTACCTATAGTGGCTGGGGATAGTCTCTATACTAATTATACTCTGAAGTTTGGTGCTCCGGAGGCAGAAAAAAATCTTGTGGTAGCTACGCCCTGGCACAGTTTAAATAGTCCTAATCCAGATTTTCCTCCCGAAGCAAAAAGTCTTTGGGGGGGAGCTGTGAGTTGGCGTACTGCTTTGGCTTTTGATGCTACTCGTAGTTTGATTACAGCTTTAGAGTCACTTCCAGAACGACAAGAGTTAAATCGGATTGCGGTGCAAAAAGCTTTGGCAAGTGAAAACTTTAATTCCTACGGTGCTACAGGAGAAATCACATTTCTACCAAATGGCGATCGCAAAGAATCTACAATCAGCTTTGCGAAAGTAGTAAAGTCTAGTTGTTCGCCATTAGGTTATACCTTTTTGCCTCTAAATTATCCTGTTGAGCAATTAGGAAGTTTTGATTGTAATTAAAGCTAGGTTTTAGGTGTAATAACAGTTCACAGTTAAATATTATTGCGGGATATCTAATACCAATTAGGGTTTGCTGAATAACTATTTTTGTGGAGGGTAAGAGTCAAGAGTCAGTACGGGCAATTTCGGTCCGAATGCGGAGCAAACATGGAAAGCGTTAGCTCCTCTGCAAGAGGCCGCTCCTCTGTAACAGACAGCATGACAAACGGAAATTGCCCGTACAGGAGTCAGGAGTAGCCAGTAGGGTCGTTGCAACGCACCTTATACCACACAAGCGTATAAAATAGATGATGCGTGCGTAATATCATGTCCGGATAAGAGCGTGATCAAAAACTTTCTCTTCTTTTTTCTTCCTTTTTTTTCCCTCCTGACTCCTGTAGCTCGCCCTACCGAAGGCTCTCCTACCTGACTCCTCTGTGCTTATTTATAAGTATTCAACCAGACATGATATAAGTTCTGAATTGATCTCCATCAGGAGTTTCATACCTAAAATCAGCAACGCCCTATTTTCTAGCGCTATATCAGTATTTAACCGGACAGGATATAACTACAATAAACAGCACTTATTCCGTCCAAGTTTTTTGGCCTGATAAACTCCTTTATCTGCCCGGGATATCATATCCTCTATGCTCCGATCGTTAGGATGATAACTAGTAACTCCAATGCTCAGGGTTAACTTTAAACTCTCCTTTTCAATATCAATACTGCTACTAGCTACCAATTCTCTAATCCGCTCCGCCAATATTAATGCTTGCTCTGCATTCGTTTCAGGTAAAACAGCTATAAATTCTTCACCTCCATATCGACCTAAAAAATCAACTTTGCGAATGCCTTGATTAATCTTTTTTACTACCGCACATAAAGCCATATCTCCCACCAAATGACCGTAATTATCATTAACCTGCTTGAAGTGGTCTAAATCTAGTAACAATATAGAAAATGGCAGATTATATCTATTAACACGATTAAATTCTTGATTAGCAATTTCAAACAAACTACGACGATTTAATATTCCTGTCAGTGGGTCAGTATTAGCAATTTCCCTAATTTCCGTCAAAGCATTTTGTAATTCTATTTGTGTAGCTTTCAATCGATCGATTGTATATTTTAGTAGTAAATGATTGCGGACTCTAGCCAAAAGTTCAGCATGATTAAAGGGTTTGCTAATATAATCAATTGCTCCCAATTCAAAAGCAGTAATTAGATTTGTTTTATCATAATTAGCAGTCAGAAAAATAATCGGAATATCAGCATATTTTGGATTGCTTTTCAATCTCTGACAAACTTCTAAGCCATCCATTTCAGGCATCATTAAATCTAACAAAATCAAATCAGGTTTAAAAACAGTAACTCTTTCTAAAGCCTGATGTCCACCCATAGCAAAAGTTAGACTGTAACCTATCGGCTCCAGAATTACTCTTAGCAACTTAAGATTAGTCGCAACATCATCGACTACAAGGATGAGAAACTGTTTAGGATTAAATGATTCTCCTTGTTGCATACCCTTTACTTTTTAGTCTCTTTGATAATTGTGGATTTCGGATGCCGGGATTTTATACAGTTTCACGGAAGTCAGAAGTCATAAGTTAGATTTAAGATTACTAAAAACTTTGACAATACAATAGTTTCAGGCAGTTATTTAACATTTAAAGTTTGAAACTATTTGTGACATCCTTAAAGTGAATTGGTATTAGATTGCCTGAATTCCCTGTATAGCATTTTAAACGAGTTGCAAAAATCTGATAGCTAGGAAAATAGAAAATGGAACAAGGGATAAGAAACACTGGATAATATTTACCGATATATATAGAAATATAGGAAATTCACCAATCCTGTTTCACATCTCAAGTGACAACTATATCATACCAAATCTACTTTACCAAACACCTGTTTGTCAAATCAAAAATACTTTAATAGTTAAGACTTTAGTTTTTAAATCTCGCACACTAATGAATGGAATTTGGTATAATTTTAGATTTTGTGAGATTCTATATTCAATTGATTATTTCCACAAAATTTGACTTCATAAGCTAGATTTTTATCGATAAATATAGTTTAATTTATCAAAGATTACAGCAAAGTAGTCAAAAAAAATTAGAGATTATATCCCAATCATAATTATCAATTTTATAAGTTATATTATATCCGGTTGAATATTTATAAATAATCAGGAACAGGGAATGGGGGGATACTCCGAAGAGAGGGAGGAGAAAATTTTTCGGCGTTGCACAATGAAAAATGATTTGGGATTTGGGATTTGCCAGAATAATTAACAAACTTGTTTTTTTCCTGCCATTTTTCCGAGCAATTTTTGGCAGTATCATTCCATAATGTGCAGCCCCCATTTTTCAGTTAATTAACGGAACTTGAGCCAAAACTTACAAACACCTCGAGCGTAACTAATACTCTTCTGCCCAAGTATTCAAACGGGCAACAAATTCGACTTGGTGCTACGTTGCCACTCTTTGGTTTTTTGTCAGTAACTTTTGGTGGAAAGGCGATTGAAAAGTTATTCTATTTTTTGGCATAACAATGTCTTCAAAAAATAGAAACTTTAATTGGATATTTTGATTGTATTACCACTCGTTGTAAAAAGAGCTTCAGTATAGTTGTAGGGTGGGCAATGCCTATAAGTGTTTTTGTATAAATTTTAGCTGACTACGCGCATTGCCCACATTATGCGTTTATTTATGCCGACCTACTTACCACTCGTTGTAAAAAGAGCTTCAGTATAGCTAAACTAGATAAAATTAAGTATTATTTAGCCGGACGAACTATGTTTCAACACAATTTGTTTTCTCAGCCAGACCAAAAACCACTTGATATTCTCGATCGCCTCATAACGGTAGGGAGCAAAATCATATTTCCTACCACTACGGCGATCGCTCTGTTAGGATCTGTAAGTTGTAGCACCAAAGTTCAACTTGATTCCCCTACTACTGTTCAGACTCAGACTTCATCCGCTCTAGATTCATCAGTTTCTAGTAATCAAACCGAGTCTCCTGGAGATGTCGCTACTACTTCAGGCTTCCAGAAAATAACCGTGGTAGAAAACCTAGAACATCCTTGGAGTCTTGCCTGGCTCCCCGATGGAGCTATACTGATTACCGAGCGACCGGGGCGATTACGGATTGTGCGCGATGGAGTTCTAGA
>JBARXI010000960.1:0-6026 GCA_049647275.1 Microcoleaceae cyanobacterium | reverse complement strand
TATGCTTTCACCTCTGCATCTGAGGGCAGGTCTCTCACCTGAAATGTAATCAGTTTTCCTGGCAAATGAGCCAGAATTACCGTCCCATAAGCTTTTGAGTGCTTATTTTAGGCTAACGAATCGCACCTTCCCCAATATCAAGCAACACTTTTAAAACTCCTTTCTTCTGCGCATGAGCAAAAGCATCCATTCCTGCTTCTAGGGGATAATGAGCTTGGATTAATGGTTTGACATTAAGCTTATTTTGTGATATGAGTTCCAAAGCTGGTTCAAAAGGTCCGCAACGAGAACCAATGAAGGTAATTTCATCTACCACCAGGGAAGAAATATCCAAACTCAAAGCCCCTGCATAAGTGCTTTTGAGGACTAAAATACCACGAGGGCGGAGGGCGCGACGAGCGATCGCAAATCCTTCTGGGTTGCCTGTACATTCAACTGCCACATCAAAAGCTCCTGTAGTAACGGCATCAGTAAACCCAATTTTAATTCCTCTCTCCTCCAAATTTGCCAATTTTTCCCGATGACGACCAATAACCAATAACTCACAACCTGTTAAGGCGAGAGTTTGCGCCACCAACTGTCCGAGTTTGCCATCCCCTACTACTACAACTTTATCTGCTGGGCAAATTTGTATCTGTTGCTGAATTTCTAATGCTGCTGCCACTGGTTCGGTAAATGAAGCTTCATCGGTTGAGACACTATCGGGTACGAGATGGAGATTTTTTACTGGCAAGGTGAGATATTCGGCAAAAGCGCCGTTGCGGTTGACTATTCCCAAGACTGTCCGATTTTCACAGTGGGTAGGTTGATTACTCAGGCAAAAGCGACAATAACCGCAAGTGGCATTAATTTCTCCCACTACTCGTCGATCTAGTAAATTTTTCGGCCCTTGTTCGACAACTCCGACGAATTCATGGCCCAGGATGCCTTTGTAGGGGTAGTAACCTCTGAGAAGTTCTAGGTCTGTGTTGCAGATGCCGGCACGCAAGACCCGGACGAGTGCTTCTCCTGTTGGGGGTTTGGGTGTAGGGAGGTCGCTGCGGAGTTGGAGTTTTTGGTTTTCTAGCCAGATTCCTTTCATTTTCTCTTTCTTTATTTTTGGTCAGTTTGATTAGTTTAATTTTAGCGAGTAGTTTCTTCTGGATGTAGCTGCATTTTTGAGAGGTTATTCAAAAAATGATAATTGTAGACTTTTGCTAGGCTAGGCGATGAGTATATCTAAAATTTGACAACTAAATAATTTTTCAGGCTCCAACAACGCAAACTCAGAACCTTTGTTGGTAGTAGAAAAATTATCTGCTTTTCAGATAATCAGACAAAGTAAATAAAATTTTTTGTGATTTGATAATTCTATTACTACCTCTAATTAAATAATTAAAGAAGTCGCAGAAAACTTCACTACATAATAGACAGAAGTTTGCAGCTTTGCGGAGGTACAAAATTCTGGGGAAGTAGGCAGCCCCCGAAGGCAAAAGGTAACAGAAAAGAGGTAATTATTGATTAATGTAAGACTTTACTTCACTATCTACCAAAAGTGCTGTAACTCTAAAAAGATCAAAATCCAAAGATAGAGCGATCGCTCCCAAAATTTCCAAAATTTATATTATCAAAAAGCTTTCTTGCCTCTAACCGTTGCACTGCAAAACTTTCTGATTAACAATACTTATCGATCGAAGCTGATTTCACAAAGCTTCTGGCGTTTTTATACAGCTTTGTTGCATAAAAAAGCAATCATAAAATTGTCAATACTTCTAGTCCTATTTTTCCTAAGCGTTGCAAAGTGACTTTCAAAAGCAAAACTAATTAAATTAGCTTTTAAGATTGTTTCTTCAAATCAAACAACCCTGATTTACCAAAAGATTATGACAAAATATTTCACGAACTTGCGTTATTTCAGCGATTTGGTATCATAGTCTGTACATAAGATATTGTGCCAATTTTATATTTAAATCCAGAAAATGCTCTTCTTAAGAAAGCTACAACCTTGTATTTACGTTAATTGCATCTCAAATATGCTAATTTTCAGCAGAGTTAGATAACCTCAAAAAAACAAATTGTGAACAAGTACAAATACTCAAGTAATTCTAACGATTGACAAATAGTAGATATTAAGATGTAAATTCCAGACACTCAATATCTAAATGTTTTTACTGCCGAATGACAAAGCTAATTTTTTCAGAGCAACAAAAACTCATTTCTAATCAAATTGAATAGTTCTATAGAATGAGCAAGACTTTTCTCAATTTCCCTGGAGTCCCTAAAAAAATAAAAAAAGGATAAAATGAAGCGATCGCTTCATTTTATAGGAGTAGCTACAGAGGTTATAAATTATGGAATAGCTATTTGCGTAGAACTGCGCAGTAGAAACAAGGAAATATCAATAATCAACATTCTTCCTTATGCCTTTTTACTTCTTATTTCCTGATAGCTTCGAGCAATTTTACTGCTGAAATTGTAGCTACATAAATAATGATAGATAAACCAACAGCACTAGAAATTAGTAAGCCAGCTTCTCGATGCACAACAATAAAATTTATAGTTCGGTCAGCTACGCGATCGCCATGTAGAACAAATTTCAGCATTTGATTGTTCTTGCTCTTTGATTTTTTGGTTGGATAAGGTTTCATTATTCATAGAAATTTTTCTACTGTTTGTTGAATCTAGCCTTCTAAAGTTTGGAAGACTGCAACTATTAATATTGGAGTTTCTGCTGTTTTGAGAAATTGGAATTAAATGACTATCAAAATTATGGTTTGGGCAATTTTGTTGTGTTTGATTCATGGAACTAATTTTCAACTCTACTATTAACAGCATGAACCAGAATTTAAGGTACTTAGTCTAAGTAAAAGTCGGAGTTATGTTAAAGTTTGTCAAAGTTGTAAAAGTTGATTTTTTCAGTTATGGGTAGGTCGCTTCGAGGGTCTGAGGAGGGCGTTCAAAAAGTTAAAAATGCTCTGAAACTTTTGAGATGGAAACAACAGGGTTTAGCAACCAGAGTTGAATGTTCCCGTCAAACTATTTCTAGTTTTCTGAAGAGAAAACCAATTTCTTGTGAAATCTTTGAATCTATTTGCTCTGAATTGGGTTTGACTATAAAAGAAGTTGCTGAGATAGAGTCGAATAATATCAATAATCTAGTGCTAAAAGTACGAGAAATTATTGAGTCTATTATCCGCGACAGATGTGGCACAATGCGTATTTTTGAGATGACTCAACCTATTGGGTTAAATGATATTTTTACTCGTGTAAATATTCTAGAAAAAATTACTGCCAGCCGACGTAAATCAATTAATGACTTATTACAAGAATGTGAGTCGGAAAAATTTCAACGTTGGGAATTTGGAAAAACGACTGAGGAAAAATTTCCAGGAGTAGAAGCAGTAGAAAAATATCGGAAGTTAATGATATGGGGTAAACCAGGAGCGGGTAAAACTACGTTTTTAAAATATATTGCTATTGAATGTATAGAAGGAGAATTTTTATCTGACTATATACCTATATTTGTGACTCTTAGAGATTTTGGAGAAGTTGCGGATAAACTGGGAATTTTGGAATACATTCATCAGGAATTTTTTCCAAATTTGCCGATACAAGACTCATCTTTACCAGAAATAATCAGGGAAGGCAGAGCAATAATTTTGTTTGATGGTTTGGATGAGGTGAGAGAGGTAAATGTGGAGGATGTTATTAAGGAAGTTCGTAATTTTTCCGATAAATATCCAGCCAATCATTTTATTATTACCTGCCGAATAGCAGCGAGAGAATATACATTTGACAAGTTCACTGAGGTGGAAGTTACTGATTTTGATGATGAACAAATATCGACATTTGCCAATAATTGGTTTAAAAATAAGTCTGTTAAACCAGAATATTTTCTGGAACAAGTACGAGAAAATGAGCGAGTTTCAGAACTAGCGACAAATCCTTTATTACTAACTCTTTTATGTTTGGCATTTGAAGAGTCGGGAGATTTTCCAGCAAATCGTTCTGAGTTGTATAAGGAAGGATTAGATGCACTACTAAAAAAATGGGATGCCAAACGTGGAATTCAGCGACACCAAGTTTATAAGAAGTTATCACCTCAACGGAAGGAAGATTTATTGAGTAAAATTGCCTGGATTACTTTTGAGAATGGAGAGCTTTTCTTTAAACAGAAAGTAGCTGAGAAATATATCACTGATTATATTTGTAATTTGCCTGGAGCTAATACTGATGAGGAGGCTTTACAACTGGATAGTGAAGTGGTTTTGCGTTCTATAGAATCTCAGCATGGATTATTAGTTGAACGTGCGAAAAGTGTTTATTCTTTTTCCCATTTGACTTTTCACGAATATTTTACTGCTAGGGAATTTATTGTTGGTAAAAATTATTCCGATGAAGCGTTGAAAGGTTTAGTTAGTCATCTCACTGACTATCGTTGGCAGGAGGTATTTTTATTGGCTGTTGGAATGTCTTCTAATGCTGATGGTTTGTTGTTGTTAATGAAAGAAAAAGTAGATGATATTTTAGGTAGTGATGAAAAATTGCAGGCTTTTTTGAAGTGGGTAAATGAAAAGTCTCTTCTCTGTGATGTTTCGGAAAAACCTTTCTATATTCGAGTTGCATACTTTTGCGTTGAAGTTTTCTTTAGCACTCTGTTTTTTTCCAAGAAGAAGATTTAAAATCAATAGAACCATCTGGTAATAATATCCGATGTATTTTTCTAGAATTCATCAATGGTTGGAACAAATCGTCTATTTTGTTCAAAGATTTGTTTCTTCAAGTAGAATTAAAACACTATAGTTATATAGTTGATTCAAAATTATATGAATTGCTGAGTTCGATAAGAATACCTTCTCAGCCTAATCCTGGTACAAAAAATCTAATTGACAGTATTATTGAGTATCCAATAGACTTAGAATTTAAGCAAGAATTATTAAAACTAAAATCTGAAGTACCAGATGTTAACCAATCAAAGGAAACATTTAATGAGTGGTTGAAAATTAACAGTCAGCCTTGGAGTAATAAGTTAATAAAATTAATAATTAAATATCGCAATATTTGTCACGATTGGCAGTTTAGCGATGAGCAGCGTTTTGCCTTGGAACAATATTATTATGGCAATGTACTACTTTTAAATTGCCTCAACAGTGATTGTTATGTCAGTCGAGAAGTTCGACAAGAAATACAAGAAACATTATTATTACCAATTGCTGAAATAGAAAAACGCAACACAGCCAGTCTTTAATTATAGACATCCTCTCATACCAAGAAAATCTCAATCAAAATCAAAAAATCAACTGAGAATTTCAACAAGAATTACAAAGACTAAAATCTGAATTACCAAATTCTAATCAACCAAAGGAAAAATTTGAGGAATGGTTGAAAATCAATGGTCGAACTTGGAGTAATAAATTCAGAAAATTAATAATTAAATATCGCAATATTTGTCACGATTGGCAATTTAGTGATGAGCAGCATTTTGCCTTGCCAGAGTATTATTATGCCAATGGATTACTTTTAAATTGTCTCAACAGTGATTGTTATGTCAGTCGAGCAGTTCGATAAGAAATATAAGACATATTATTATTACCAATTGCTGAAATATAAAAACGCAACACAGCCAGTATTTAATTATAGACATCCTCTCATACCAGCAAAATCTCAATCAAAATCAAACTCCAAAATTAGCAAAATTTTATTTTGAGCAACCTCTCCCAATTTACTCAAAGGATAACAAAATCAAAAGATAGAGCGATCTCTAAAATTCTTAGTAATACTCACAAACAGGTAGGGCGGACAAATCTAGAGTTATCTGTGCTAATAGTAAATTTTGTAATCTTTGCCCACCTTACTATACTTTTGCGGAACTTGAGAAAATGCAGACTTGCCTGGAGATAGAACAGATATTCTGACAAAATCTCCCACAAATTTTTGGCTATCTATATATTTGGAGTTAAATTTTGGTTTTTGAGGAAAACTGACAAAAGTTGAGAAGTGCTAAAAGGCAGTTACTCAACTTCAGAAAATATCGACTTGCCTGGAAT
>JBARXI010000959.1:0-4235 GCA_049647275.1 Microcoleaceae cyanobacterium | reverse complement strand
CAACTACTAAATCACCAGTTTAAAATCCAAAAAAGCTTTTTTGTCTTGGTCTATGGCCTCTAGCAAACCCATACTTATCGGGGATAATCCGTTTCCTTGACCCGTGCCCAACGGCTGTAACTATTAGAGGTTTAGAGACTTTTATTGTCAGTCTTTCAGGGGTTGAGTTGCCTACACAAACAGCATCTAACCAGTGAGATTTTTCTAAGTTTTGTCGGCATCGGTTGTATTTGGTTAATCCGCCAGAACCAACTTCTACAGGTAACCCAGTTATTTCTAAAACTTTTTTGAGCTTCCATCTGGTAGCGTTGACTGCTGCCGTATCTGAATGAGGTTTTTTAGCTTGACTTATGATCCGCTTGAGTAAGTCTGGCTTGCCCGATAAAAAGTCTTTAATGTCTTGGTTGCCCTTAGCCTGATTACAGGAGTTACAGGCTAGAGTTAAATTACTGACTCTATTTGAACCACCTTTAGACAAGGGATGTATATGCTCAACTTCTAATGCAGTATCAGTTGCACCACAGTAAACGCATTTACGATTCCATTTTAAGAGCAAATATTCTCTTAGCTCATAGCCATGCAATTCACCCTGCTGATATTCAACTCCTGATATTTCAGGGTTTTGCATTAACTGAGTGTCAAACCTAACTAGCTCTTGAGATATAGCAGTTATAGGACAATATTTAATCAATCTTTGCACCCAAGTTTCTATATTGAAGACTCTAGATATTAAGCAAGGCGGTAGCCAACTTTTAGAACGTTTTTTATTCAAGAATCTAGGCTTTCTGTATCTGGTTTTTCTATTTCGTCTATTTCGGCGAATAGCACGACGGTCGCTTACTTAATAGCTTTCTCACCTTGAAACCACGATGAGTCAGTTCAGCTGCCCAAATGACTAAATTATCTTGTAGAATTGCTAAACCTGTAGTTTTTGCTCCTGGGTCAATTTTTAGTCGATGTTCGTTCCTTACACAATAGACATCTCCAAATTGTGAATAATTATTGTAAATGGATACCTACGAAAAACTGAAGCTCTTGCAGATTTGAGTAGTTTTCTAGCTCTTGCAGGTGTACAAGGGTCTAATGGTTTTCTGTTGGTATCTAATACAAAAACAAACATAATGTTTAATCTCCTATTGCTAGGGTAACTTTGGCCTCGACAATGTTATTGGTCGGTACTTTCAAGAGTAGCACTTCCTTAACCCACTAGGGATGTTTAACTATTTGGTTCTAGAGCTTGAGACTGGCAACGTATCTCAAGGTAGGTACTTTAACACTTGCCAATAACGTAGCCCTTAGAGGGCTTAGTCTGGTCAGGTGTTGAGCTTGCTTACTCGGAGCGAAGCAACGAGTCTGAACTGCAAGCTCCTGGCTTTAGCCGGGGGTTCCTGACTGTTAATTTAAACAATGAACAATTAAAAGTTAAACCTACATAGTTGACCTAGCTAATTCTATATCTTCCATAGAAATTTCTTGTTTATCGCCAGAAAAATCATTATCTGGAGTTAGAAATAGCATACAATGACATTCCTTACGTTCTCGCATCGGCACACAAGGACAATTCCAATATGTAGCCTTTACTTCTGCCTCTTTATCTTCATAATGACGACATGGACATAGGGGAGCACCCAATTCATCTTTATTTTTAGCTAATCCTTCAATTACCACAGCCGTAACTGAAGGGTCTACACAAAAATAAGTATCTGTATTTTTTGCATACCTTTGAGAGAAACTTTTCATTGCTTTTAAAGATTTCTCAGTAGATAGTTTATTGTTTTCTGCGGTCGGATTCATAATATACGTTTGTTATGCTTCTGATATTAGCTAGTTATATAAACTATACTACAGAACGCCATATTAGAGAGAAAATTCTACTAATTTTTTTGATTTTTATTTACTATAGGACTTACGCAAAGCATCTATAGATAGTGTTTTTTGTAGGGACAATTTCCTCCGGAATGCTCCGCAAACATAAATTACCCCTACAATACAAATAGTGTCTGTGCGTAATTTGTATACTATATATAATTAAATTTGTCAATAAAAATTAAAAGCCAAAAGTTATTACTGCCCAACCTCAACTCTTAATTTGAGACTGAAGTTGAAGTTGTAAAGGTCGATCACAACTAATTTCCAAGCCAGAACAATTTTGAAGCCTTGGTGTTTCTGGTACTGGAGAAACCGACTCATCTAACCACAATAACCACTTACTACCGGGAGGAATAGAATTGAGACTAACTGGATTTTGAGTCAACCATACCAAAGACCGTTCAGGTAGATTTCCAGCCATTACCTCTTCCCCAAACTTAACTCCAGCCAAAGTTTCCAATACAACTAGATTGCCATGCACCAGCCCAGTAGCAGCCGTCCAAAGTTGAACATTTATATCAGCCAGGTTAGCATAAAAATATAGAGAAGCAGCAGCAGTTACCGCAGCTTCAAAATTATCGGGTTGCCAGTTAGCAGCACTATCAAGGCAAATCAGAATTTCTTGTCCTCCCCTGGATACTTCTAATTCCCGAACCCGCAACTCTCCATAACGGGCACTACTGCGCCAGTGAATTAAACGACTAGGGTCTCCAAATCTATAGGGTCTCAAGGTACGAGTTAGTCCTTCAGAAGCCATTTGATAACGACTATGTTCGTGTAGTTGACGGTTATATTCTTGACCAACTTCATCAATGATGGGGCAGTTAGTCAGGGGCAAAATAGTAGGGTAAACAATAGCGGTGGCCTTAGCATCTCGGCTACGCTGACACCAAAATAGTCCTAAAGGTGCTGCACTTCTAAGTTGAATATAATGCCACCTATATACACCCCGTTTTTTAGTGGGGAGATAGTAATTCCAATGATAAGTATCTATGGCAGGAATGACTTCTATTGCCTGTTGCACTGGTTTTGCTAGTATAAATGGTAGTTCATCTCTGATTTGTAGTAAGGCTACTGGTTGGTTAGTGGGATTTTCTATTGTTAGCTCAATCGCCAAATGGTCGCCCACTGTTACAGGTTGAATGGGATGACGACGTACTTGTATTTGACGTAGCGATCGCCTCGGCAAGACAGCACCCATTCCTAGCAATGCAAAACTCATCCCACTAATCATATATAGCCACCCTGCCATTGTGTTAGTAGCGGCACCGAAGAAGAATATTGAAAATATTCCCAGTAACCCACCTGCGTAGGCTGGTGTTACCCAGTGAGTTTCTAGCCAGTCGGAAATTTTGTAGTAAATTTTCATCTAGTTAGTTGTGATTATTTTGAGATTATTTGGGGATTATTTTACCAATTTAATCCTTGCTCATCATCTTCTACTGTATCAAATAGAGATAGTTGCTTGATTTTTGTATTAATTACATAAATATTGGGTTGATTTTCTGAAATTATTTTTCCTTCTGTTTTGGCTATTTTTAACCAATCTTGTAATTGACTAATATTTACGTTTAATTTTGTGGCTAAATCTTTATCTGTTTGTGGTTTATCTAAGTTCTCAAGTATGATTGGCAACACTGCTTTATAAATATTTAATTGCTGTGTTGAAATTTGATAATTTTGATTTTGTTGAGTTTCGGCAGCAATTCTATAATTTACTTGTTTTTTAGTTTTGATTATTTTTTCTGTCGCACAGGCTTGATTTAGCCAATGGCGTAATTGACCAACTCGCACTTTCAATATTTTACTTAAAAATTTTTCATTGTGTGGCTGTGTTAATTTTTCAAGTATGATAGGCAAGGCTTTTTCATAGATACTTGGATTAGTTATTTCAGAAATAGATAAATTAGATTTTGTTTCAAGTTTTGATTGACTTGTTTTTGCAGATTTATTTACGGGAGTTTTCATTTCGGGCAGATGTTTAGATTCGGTCAATGAATTATTTTCGGGCAGATTTGATGAGGATTTTAATTCTGGCTTTAAATACGATTCTGGTTTTTCTCCTGTTGTAGATATATTTGTGGAAGTTTCAGATTTTTGGAGATGTTTAGATTCGGTCAATGAATCATTTTCTGTCAGATTTGATGGGGATTTTGATTCTGGCTTTAAATACGATTCTGGTTTTTCTCCTGTTGTAAATATATTTGTGGAAGTTTCAATTTCTGACAGATGTTTAGATTCGGTCAATGAATCATTTTCTGGCAGATTTGATGGGGATTTTGATTCTGGCTTTAAATACGATTCTGGTTTTTCTCCTGTTGTAAATATATTTGTGGAAGTTTCAATTTCTGACAGATGTTTAGATT
>JBARXI010000958.1:0-8161 GCA_049647275.1 Microcoleaceae cyanobacterium | reverse complement strand
TTAGGATAAGTATCGTAGGTTGGGTTAAGCGACAGCGCAACCCAACACAAACAATCACAATTTTATGGTTGGGTTTCCGTATGTCAACCCAACTTACGAAGTTGCAGAAGGCAGAAGGGTTTCTTCCAATAGTGACTAGACTTTATACAGTAACGATGCTACCAGACATAATATAACTCCCGATCGTAACAATACCACCTATTAACTTCCCAGAATAACCTGCAAAAACTTACGGAAACTCCAATGATACAGACTATAACAGATTTCTCCCCCAATTTCTTGCTGATGTAAAAATTCTAGCCAATTTTCCAACACTTCCTCGACATCATATTCATCTACATCTATAAATTGAGATATCGCCTCTACAGAAACTCCTTCTTCTTCCTCGACTAACACCCTCAGCACTCCTAACTCAATTTCTGACAAACCGTCACCTCCCATTTTTTGCCACAAACTATGATAATATTCCTCTAAACTAGCAGGCATATCCCCTTTCCCATCCCCCCCTTCCCAAGGGGGGTTAGGGGGGATCTCTCCCAACACCCGACTCAAATACATAAAATTATTCCCACTTTCAACCACCAACTCTCGACAAAATTCTGCTTCACTCTGATAATTTTCACCAACCCAAGATTTAATATTTGCTCCCACTCCCGGAATTGCCAAATAATGCTCAATATACGCTCGTACATCTTCCCGGTTTTGTTCTGGATATTCTTCTAAATTCAGTGTTTCCGCAGGAGTTTCAATTAATAAACCAGATTTTGCTCTCAGAAATGGTCTGCGTCCGAGGAGGAAATAGACTTGTTTCGGCAAATATCTCGGCAGGTAGAATATATTCGAGTCTCGTGGTTGACTTTGTAGATCGAGGTAGTCGCATCCATCCACAACTACGATTAATTTTTGGTCTGCTGTGAGGTTGTCGCTAATTTTCTGGAGTAATAGGGATAGATACCAACTGCCTTCGGTAACGTTGTCGGGAAGGCTGGAGTTTTGGTTTTCTATTTTTTGGATGAGTTGGGTGCAAATGGTGATGATAAATTCGTCAGCGCCGTTTTTTCCCTCAACTTCCGCAGTGTAATAAACAGTTTGCGGGTTTTGGATAGTGTAGTTGGCAAGGATGGCACTTTTACCACTACCGGGGAAACCGATGAGAGTGAAGTAACCGCGATCGTGGTTTTGCAGGAAGTTGTTGATGGTGGTGGAGATGAGGGAGCGATCGACATAATTTTCGGTTTTTTGTCGAATGAATTGTTGAAATATTGTCGGGTAGGGGGTGCTTGGAGTTAGAATTCGAGGTTGGTTGTTCATGGTTATTTCTCCATTCCTTCGAGGCGGAGGAAATGTAAGTTTCCAGAAGCTTCCCCTGCCACAATAGTCATCCCATCCGGTGCAACAGCACAGCATTCTACATCGCTTTCCCCAGTAAAACTAGCAACTTCCTCTCCAGTTTCCATGCTCAACACTTTGATAGTTTTATTTAAACCTAAAATCACTTGTTTGCCATCTGGGGTAAAAGTTGCAACGCTTATATATTCATTACTGTCTAGAACTGTAAGACTAGAAATTTGTGCCCTAGTTCCGAGACTCCACACTTCAACTTTTGTCCATCTAGTATTGTCATTTAAACTTAAAACTACCTGTTTAACATTTGGGTTGACGGCTAGAACTCTTATATGATTTTGACCTATGACTGTGAGGGTATAAATTTCTCCTCCAGTTTTGACATCCCACACTTTAATAGTTTTGTTATCTATAGACGAAATCACCTGTTTGCCATTAGGGGTAACGACTACATCATTTATTGTATAGATATGACCTATGAGAGTAGCAATTTTTGCCCCATTTTCCACACTATAAACTTTGATGGTATTGTCAGATGAAGGGAAAATCAAATACTTGCTGTTAATAGCAGCATTAAGCCCTAGTAAACTATCATCAACATCAACAGTATAAATTTCGGCCCTAGTTTTAATATCCCACACTTTAATAGTTTTGTCTTGTGAGAAGGAAATCACGCGCTTACTATCTGGGTCAAAAGCTACAGCAATTACCAAGTTAAGATGCCCTACAAGAGTTACAATTTCTACTCCTGTTTTGATATCCCACACTTTGATAGTTTGGTCGAATGAACCTGAAACTACCCACTTACCGTTTGCACTTATAGCTACAGCACTTACGAAATGAGTATGCTTCACCGCAGTATCGAATTTTGCCCTATTTTCTAAACTCCAAACTTTGATAGTATTATCATGTAAAATTGAAGCTGAGATTACCTTCTTGCTATCAGGGGTTACAGTTAAAGCAGTTACCATATTGGTATGACCAGTAAAGGTAGAAATTTCTGCCCCTGTTTCAAGATTCCAAACTTTGATAGTGGAGTCATTTGGAGCTGAAACCACCTGCTTGCCATTGAGGGTAATAGCTACATCCGACAAATTGTAGTCATGACCAGTAAATATAGAAATTTCTACCCCTGTTTCAAATGGTTCAAGATTCCAAACTTTGATAGTGGAGTCATCTGAAGCTGAAACCACCTGCTTGCCATTGGGGGTAATAGTTACAGCATTAACCCTGTTAGTATGACCAGTAAGGGTAGAAATTTGTTCTCCTGTTTCAAGATTCCACACTCTGATAGTTTTGTCAGATGAACCAGAAATCACTTGCTTGCCATCGGGTGTAACAGCTACGGCATTAACCCTGTCGCTATGACCAGTAAGGGTAGAAATTTGTTCTCCTGTTTCGAGATTCCACACTCTGATAGTTTTGTCCCATGAAGCAGAAATTACTTGGTTGCCATCAGAGGTCACTGCTATAGCATTTATATAACCGCTATGACCTACTAGAGTACGAACTTCTATCCCTGTTTCGAGACTCCAAACTTTGACATTAGTAGACGAACCAAAAATTATCTGCTCGCCGTCAGGAGTGACTGCTAAAGCATTTACTAAATAGAAATGACCAGTGAGGGTGCGTATTAGTGGCCCACCAGGAGGTGTTAAGCTGGTTTTTAAAGGTCGCAACCAAACATTTTGTTTATTCTGTTTTGCTTCTAACAGTAACTCCTGAATTTCTAGCTCACGAAAATCCTGCATCCGCCCCCATACCTGTTCCGGCAATTGTTCCCCATCCCTTTCCAAAATATGTGCCGACAGTCGTAACGCCCCTTGAATTAATTTCAACGTTTTGACTGTCTCTTTGTCATACTTTGGATGAGTTGATACTTCTGGCACCTTGTCAATCAAATCATAATCTTCAATAAGCGCCTCTACGCCAAAATCAGAATGCTTAATTTTGTCTCTGATAAAAACAAAATTAGTCAGGAGTTTGTAATACTTATCTAAATTCTGTTCTAAATTCTCTGACCCTGAATTTAACAAATTATAGGGATACTTGCCCAGATAAGCACTTTGCTGGTATGCCGTTTTTTTCCTTGATTTTTGGCGTTGCATCATAGAAAAGAAAATAATCAAAATATATATTTGTAGGTTGGGTTGAGGTAACGAAACCCAACAGATAAACAGTTGAGAGTTGGGTTTATCCTGCGGATAAGCTGCGCTAACACTTTGTTCTACCCAACCTACTTCTACTTCCTAATGCTACCTCCTACTCCATCTCCCAATACTCAACAATATTTTGATTAACTTGCTGAAGCAACTTCCGTTTTTTGGGATTCAAACTTGGTTGATCCTTCAGAAAATCTAGAAAACTAGCATGATAAGTGCTGTAACAAATATCCCCATCAATTTCCTGTTTTCTTAAATATTCAACCCACCGATCTAAAACCTGTTGTACTTCAAATTCATCCTGTTTAGCAATATCAGCAATCATCTCACAAGGAATAGGCGTACCAATCTCGACTAAAATAAACAAAACAATTACTTTATCCTCCTGCGGTTTATCCTCCATTCCCATCCGCACCCAATGTTGTTGATAATAATCTTGCAAACCATCAGGCAACTTATTTAAACTCAAATCAGGATAATAACCCTTAGCAATATCCGGTAAAACATAACGCAGATACATGAAATTATTTTCACTCTTGTCTGCCACCTGCTTGATAAAATCTTCCTTATTAATATCCCGCTTTTGCACCCAGTTTTGCAATTTCACCCCATAGTCTGAATTTTCATTTAACTTAGAACTGATATGTTCTTTCACATCATCCCGACTCAAACCCTGATATTCACTATCCCTCAAATCTAATTCTTTCATTCTAGAAACACTCAAACGTTTGTTCTCTCGTTCATAAGGTCGCCTAGTCAAGAAAAAATAAACACCATCAGGCAACGTTGTCGGAAGATCGAGAATATTACCCCCTCCAGTTTGCTCCACCTCATCCAAAGCATCAACCACAATAACCAACTTTTGCCCCCGAAGATTTTCACTAACCTTTTGCAGCAGAGCAGACAAACCAACTTTATCCGTATTTCCCAACCCGTAGCGTCTCATTAATTGTTTGCGGATACTCTCCAGAAAAAGTTCTGGTCTATTACGTCCATCAGCACGAATATTAAAATGACAGGGATATTTATAGTCATAAACATATTTAGCAGCAATAGCACTTTTCCCCATCCCCGCATCCCCAACCAAAGTAAAATAACCGTTAGGGTTGTCTTGGATAAATTTCTCAAATTCCTTAAATACAAATTCCCGACCACAAAAAGCCTTAATTTTTTCCATAATTAAAGACTTAAATTCAGCCGGATATTCATCCAAATTCCAATCTGGATAAGGCCGAAATTCTGGAGATTTACTCCGCTTCGCCACACCAATAAAAACTCGACCAAACTCTTCTAATTCTGACCGAACATCAACCCCCAATTCTCGTATTTCATCCCCCAAAATATTCCAGTCTAGAAATTCCTCAACTTTATTAGAAAAACCTATTGGATTATTAGAAGTATAGGCGCTCCAAAAAGCATTTTTTATTTCCTTCTCTCGAAAAAGCTTCAAAATAGGCTCATTTTTATCCACACCATATTCCACCAAAGCATAAACATAAACCCCATTAACATCTTGAGGCGGTTGTGTAGGGTCAAGTTTTAAATCCTTTAAAATTTTAACTACAATTTCATTTCGTTGAGCTGCATCGATCGCTTGAGGAAGAGCAGATTTAGCAATATTAACTATTGTTTTAACGATGTTATCTGATATTATTTTATCCAGCATTAGTCCTACACCTCACTTTTTTAAAATTCAGTAAATCGAAAAGTATTTTCCTAAAGAGCGATTTTTTCCAAAGAGCGATCGCCACTGCTAAAAATCGGAAAAATATAAAATATATTCAAAACAACATAGTTAATTTCAGTATTATAGCAGAAGTCAGAAGCTATGAGTCAGAAGTCATAAGTAATCCCTAACTCAGTTTTTCCTGCGGAAATGCCCCGCAAATAGAATTTATAAATGTCCTAACCTATACGGAAAAATGTCAAGTGATTAGTCTCCGATGGTCAGACTTGAATCAAACGTGGAGCTTTTTAGCTTGGTAATTATACCATAATTACAGCAATTACAGAAAATTTTATCTGAGTGAGGTACATCTGTGTACTTCATATATTTGGAATCTGCTGTATATTTTTAAGTTTAGTTATTTCTTGTATCTCGTTTTGAATATTAAAATTAGTAATTTTTTTGATTGCCTATAACTTGACTAACATTGGTTAGGCTTATTAATCCCTAAAGCAAAAGGAATTAACATCGATCCCCATAGATGGTAAATTATTGTTAAGTTGAAAAAATAAAATGAAAATACAGGGAAATTGGCATGACTGCAACAACCCCAAAACCAACAACAACTCCAGATTTTTGTGAAGGTATCCAATACTTCGGAGAACCTTGGCCTAATTTCGAGACCCACGGTAAAACACCAGCAATAGCAGAAGGAAATAAAGCGATCGCCTCACCGAGCGACCCTACTGGGGTATATCAAACCCTCCTCTATGCTGATGCTCTTCGTTACCTAATGCTACAAGTCACAGCTAGTAAATCATCGGGACACCCAGGCGGTTTTGCCAGCCAAGCCGAAGCTTATGCAGCACTGGTAATGTTAGGCTACAAAAATATTATGACAGAAGTCGGACACCACGCCCCCGGTTTTTATAGCGCTGCATTTCTAGACCGCTCCCTAGAGGACATGGAAATTTCTACAGTCCAACAAATGCGCGATCGCTTCCGGGAAATGCACGGACTTCTAGGACATCTATCCGGCTGCATTCCAGGACTTTTAAACCCTGCCGGACCATTGGGACAAGGGCAACATTTCGCTATGGCAGCAGCACTATTACACCGCGACACTCTATTTCCATTTACCATGGGAGATGGTGGTATGGGAGAACCCTACCCAGTCAGCGCCATGGCACATTTTAATACTGCTTATCCTGAAGTTACCAACTTTTTACCAGTATTAGTGTGGAATGGTTACAGTCAAGAACACCATAGCATGGTATCCACCAAAACCAGTGAAGAAATGATTGCTTACTGGAAAGGCAACGGTTTTGCAGAAGTCATACTGGTAGATGCTAAAGACTTCGACGACAAAAACCAGCCCGGTGATTATATAGATAGCAGTGCCTTCTCTTTTGAAAAACGTTTAGAATTTACCAAAGCTGTATTAGAAAATGTTGACAAAGCAGCAAAATCTGCTCTCGGTGGCACACTCACCATTTTTATTATCAAACAACTTAAGGGGACGGGGGTTCATGCTAGAGGTTCAAAATCTCATAACCTCTATCCTAAAGATACTCTCGACAGTCCCCACATGATCGAGGCTCTCAAAGAACGTGCTTTACCAGTAGCAGGTTGGGAGTTAGTCCGGAAAAATTGCGAACGTGCTGGCGGAGGTCCTGCTTCTAAAACTGTTGTCACCGAATTTGAATATCCATTGCCAGAGTTAGGTAAACTACCTTTAGAAGAATTTGCCATTGGTGGAGAACGGAAAGTTGCCACAACTGCGATGGGAGCATTAATAGCTTACGTCGGGCAAAAAGACCCTAATTTCCTGATTACTAATGCCGATGGTAACGCTGCATCCGGCATTAACAATATTAACCAGGCATTGAAAATTATTCACCCCACCACCGACGACCTTTATTTCCAAGGTCCGAAAGGTCAGGTTTATGAACCTTTGAGCGAAGACGCTTGTGCAGGTATGGCTGCGGGTCTAGCATTAATGGGAGCGCGTACAGTTTGGTGTTCCTATGAATCTTTCGCCATTAACGGCGTACCTATTTGGCAGACTGTTACTCAAGCAATGGCAGAGTTACGTCACCTGACTCCTTCAACAATTACGTTATTTACTGCGGGTGCATTGGAGCAGGGACGTAATGGTTGGACGCATCAACGCCCGGAAATTGAAGCTTACTTTGCAGCGATGATGCGGAATGGTAATGTATTTGCACTGTTTCCACCCGACGCTAATAGTATTCAAGTTTGTTATGATTGGGCTTTGACTACTAAGAATAAGGGTATAACGATTACTGCTAGTAAGTCACCGTTACCTATTCGGACTACTTTTGAGCAGACAAGACAAGGGTTGCAGGATGGTGCTGTTGTTTTGTCTGAGGTTGCGGGGGATAAAACTGTTGTGTTTGCAGTGGTGGGAGATATGCCATTAATTCCAGTATTTGAAGCTGCTACTGCTCTGGAAGCTGAAGGTATTGGCGTGCGGATAGTTTCTGCAATCAACCCCCGACGTTTATATCGTCCCCAGGATACTGGTTGGGATACTTGCTCTGAGGCTGATGGCGGATTTTTGGATGATGCTGGCTTTGAGAAGTTATTCGGCGGTGATGCGTTGATCGGGGTGACTGGTGGCGCGAGTTTGATGTTGGAGCCAATTATGTTACGGAGTCAGGTTAAGCGGGATACCTTTGCTTGGCGTCGAGGTGAGACTGCTTCTAGTGCTGGTCAGGTGATGGCTTTTAATGGTATCACGGCTGAGGCGTTGAAGGGACGAGCGATGGAATTAGTGCATTGAGATGATGAGTTAATTTAACTTTTTGATTGGATTTTTTGCCCCTATCTGGGTATTTCTGGATAGGGGTTTTATTGCGTATATAGCAATAGGAATTTTTACTCAGTTCCATTGATGGTTTTATTGCGTATATAGCAATAGGAATTTTTACTCAGTTCCATTGATGGTTTTATTGCGTATATAGCA
>JBARXI010000957.1:0-11982 GCA_049647275.1 Microcoleaceae cyanobacterium | reverse complement strand
TCAGACGGGTCGCTACCATCGCGCTTGTTTGTACCACTAACTAATAGAAAGTCAGAAGCATTGATTGTCACATCACCTGCATTTCCACTACCATTAACTACAGAACGAACTTTTGCTCCATCTCTAAGTATGAGGCGCGGAGTATTAACGAATAAATTCCCAGCATTGCCAGCACCACCATTAAATGTACTCAAAAAGCTAGAAGAAAAATTAAAGGGGTCTGCACCCACAACTTCAATGGATTCGGAAGCATTAACTGTGAGATTACCACTATTAGCATCTACCGTTTCTGATACAAACTCTGCAAAACCGGGAACAGAGATCGCTACTCCCGAAGTCAAAAAACCACCATCCGAGATTCTCAACCGCTTAGTGGAAATATTGACATCACCTGCATCCCCTTGAGCAAAGGTGACACTACCAACAGAACTAAAATTATTAGGGTCTAGAGAGCTGATTCCATTAATTTCCAATGACTCTGTAGTGTTTACTGTCACATTTCCAGCATTGCCTGTTTTTGTATCTGCTACAACTCCTCCTTCCTGAATCAAAACAACTGATGACAGCACATCCATTCCTTCTTCTACTCTCAAATTTGCCGTAGAAATATTGATATTACTACCATCTCCTGACCCTAAACTGAGACTGATAATGCCGGTTGGTAAAGTGGGAATAAAAGGATTGACTCGGCCGGCAAATATTGACTCGCTAGCGTTAACTGTAATATCTCCTCCGTTGCCTTTTCCCTGGACAAGAGATAGAATATCTGCCCCATCTTCCAATGTTAATTTGCTTGTCGTAACAGTAATATCTCCCCCATTACCTACTCCCAAACTCTGGCTACTAATACGACTGCTTTCCACGGGATTAAATGGATTTGTATTTGTAGCTGAAATTTTATTTGTGGCTGTGACTTCGACATTCCCACCATTACCAGTCGCATTAATTCCAACTAATGTTTCCACTTGTCCGCCATCTTGTAATTGTAACTGTCTGGCAGAAATACTGACATTTCCCCCACTGCCACCAGCAAAATTTTCGCTGGCAATACGACTATTGAAATTTCCAGGAGATTGACCAGCATCAGCATACCCACTAACGAGAATTGAATCAGCATTGACTTTGACTTCCCCAGTATCTCCCTCGCCAAAACTCAGAGTTTGTATCCGCGCTCCATCCCGAATAGTTAACTGGGGAGTGTTGATATTAATATTGCCTCCCTCACCAGTTACTCCAACTTCAACTTGAGTTACTATCCACGAACTTAATGGGAAAGCATTTTGCCCGGTACCAGAAATTGTTAATAATTCAGTGGCATTAATATTGATGTTCCCTCCGACTCTACTTCCTGATGTGACCGAAGCTATTTGCGATCTCCCATCAAGTTTCACCTGTCTACCCTGTACCTGCACTCCTCCTAATATGTTGACTTCTGGGTTATCATTCCACAGGGAAGACTGATGTAATAAATTGACATCTCTAAAGTCACTCACTTGTTCATAACTGAACTGCCATCCCACATCTACAGGTTTCATAGTAACTGTACCATTGCCGACACCACCCACTTCTATTCGTCCAGATGGAGCGCTAACTACTGCACTATTAAGATTAACATTTCCTCCCACTAATGCCATAGTGTTTCCTGGTTTAACAGCTAAACCACTGTTGTTAGTGGGAAATATATTTGAGTTACCTAAGCCTTGTACTTGAATGCTGGCCGGGTTGCCACTATTCCACTGTAACCCCAAGGGCACATTTATTGTGAGTAGTGGTGGTGAATTGGGGTTAGTAGCGCTATAAAATTTACCATCGGAAAATATTAGGTTGTCTGCGGTACTGCTAATAAATGAGCCACCGATGTCTAAACTAGCATTGGGGCCAAAAACTATACCGTTGGGGTTGAGTAGGAAAAAGTTTGCTGTACCGTTAGCGCGAATTAAGCCGTCAATATTAGAAATGTTGTTACCTGTGACTCGGTTAATAATATTAGATATATCGACGGAGTTATTAAAAAAGACTTCTGCACCAGTGGGTAATGAAAATTCTTGAAAGCTGTGAAATAGGTTACTACCTGTAGTTGTGCCTCCTTCAATAATGAAAATATTGCCATCGGGAGTAACTACAGAATTTTTAGGTAAAGTTCCATCGGGAATAATTGGTTGAGCGCTCGTTTTGTGAGTAAATCCATTGCTAATTATTAATAAAATACTACTACAAAGTAATTTGAAACTGTAGGAAATTAGATTTATTTTCATAGTTTTGCTGAAAAATTTTATTATTAGTGATTATATCGCATATTATTATCTCCGATTAAGGTAAAGATGTCGTGAATTGTTGAAAATCTTAAATAAGTTCTCGTAGGGTGGGCAAATATTGAGCACTCTTAGACTCGTTGTAAATTAACTAACATTTGCCCACCCTAATTCTTATAACTCACTTCTACCTCTGAATTTAATCTTTGTTTATTCACGAAAATTTAATCAAAAAAAAGGGCAGATATAACTGCTTTGAGTTCTCGTAGGGTGGGCAAATATTGAGCACTCTTAGACTCGTTGTAAATTAACTAACATTTGCCCACCCTGATTACCGAATAATTAAGGTTTAAAGCCTATCCTCTCAAGGGGAAATAAGGAAAACTTTTTCTTTGAGTCAATCCTATCCGTTTTCAAGGAGAGGTAATTGTTAATTGTTAATTATTAATTATTAAGTGTTGAAAATAGCTTGTCAGTTCTCGTAGGGTGGGCACATATTGAGCACTCTTAGACTCGTTGTAAATCAACTAACATTTGCCCACACTGATTACTGATTACAATAGCTTGTCAGGTGGGCAAATATTAAGTGAGTAAGACTTATCCAGCATCAAGCAACATTTACCCATCCTAGTTCCACTTTTTATAACTCACTTCTAAGTAGCCCAGCGTAATTAAATGTCACTATGTCCGAAGCGACTGGAACGGAGTGGAAGGTTTGCTCCGCATTGCGCACCGAAAGCAATTCCCTTGGGTGTTAGCTGGTTTACATTTTGTTACATAGTGAGGTTTATTCGTGCCTACCTACTTACCTCTGGATTTAATCTTTGTTTATTCACGGGAGTTTAATCGATAAAAATGGCATATACAAATACTTTCAGTACAATCAATAGTCCATGTTTTAGTACAATTAATAGTCCATATAATCTCCATTGTGTTTTGTTTGCCCAACGTTCTCGACCACATCTAAGACACATATAATGGTTGCCGTTGTTGTTGTCTTTTACCCACAAACAATGATCTTGGCAACATTTTTTTTGCATCATTTATTTTGTTCCTAAAATTAACTAACAATTTCAGGATAGGAAATTTTTATTGATTTTGTCAGCCCCAAAAACTTCCCCCTGAGAATTTAGCTAAGGGGAATTTGGGGGAAATAATCTTCCCCTTTTCTTAGAAGGGATATTTTCAGCTATACTAGATACCAAAAAGCACAAATCAGACTACTAATGGAGAATTGGGAACAGTGGGATGACTTTCTGAAAACTATTGCTGTTGATTACAAATTAACTCAGACAGAGCAAGATTTCTTTTTCAGAAGGTTTGAAAGGAGAAATTTGGAGAAGAATGAAGGAGAAATTTGTAATCTTGTCATGGGTGATGAAAACTCGGAGGAGGCTTATAAAAAACGAAAAACTGCAACATATAATCAATTTAATCATATTTTTAAAAGTATAAATCATCAAGGAAAAGGTAAGTTTACAGCTTTATTGAAATGGTTAGAAACAGAATATCAAACTAGGCATGATCGACAACACAATTCCAATATTTCAGCAGCATCTCAACAAAAAATTTCCAATCCTTTTATTCCATTGTCTGGAGTCATAGATAATCCAAAGTTCTTTTTTAATAGAGAGCGAGAAATTAACAGGATTTTTGAGATACTTAATAATTGGTTTTGCAAATTTCTTGAGCAAATAGGTTTTACTATTAGTTGGAAAAGTGTATTGTTTGGCATGATCCCAGGAATGATATCTTGCATTATAGGAGGCTTAGGAGGAAGTATAATAGGGGAGGTGGGAAACAGTTTAGTGTATGGTGTAGCATTTGGTGTAATGTTGAGTGTGATGTCTGGTATAGCAACACTGCTAGAAACTGTAGCGTTTATCTTTGTGTTCAGCTTGATGTTTGGGTTAGTGAAGGGTTTGGCGGACAAAACCACAAGAAGTATCAGGGGAGGTGTGGTGAGAAGTCTGGCACAAGGTATAGCTATCTGTGTAACGCTTGTTATATTTGTGAGCTTGCTAGGAAATGTGGTACTTGGTGTGTTACTGAGTTTAGTGGTTAGCACAGCTTTTAGTATGGGAATTTGGCATCCACAAAATTGGTTGATTACTGTACCATTTAACTTGATATCAATTCAGAATCGCTCTTGGCTCCTGCCTCGAATCACCCCTTTGCCTTTACCTTTACTAACAATTCGGTTGAAACGTTGGTTGAGAAAGGATTGGGAACTAGGTTTAGAAAATATCGATCAACTCTTAAGATACAGCTTACAATTTATTCCAGTTGTCAGAGCTATCAATCAGGTACTAGCAGAACTTCCTTCAGACCAAATTGTTTACCGAGTTGCTCAACTAGCAGAAAATCCTTATGATTGGGAACTTGTAAAGTTAGCATCTGCATCCCTAGTAGAAGAGTTGAAATCAGAGTTTACTACGGGACTAAATCTTTTTAAATTTTTTCAAAAAATACCATTAGTAGTACCAACTCGTTTAGACACTCCAGCTCGCGCTACTGCTGCAGGTTTCTGGCATCTCCATCAAAAAGAATCTGAAAAAGCAACAGCAGCATTTAATAAAGTGCGCTCTCTACTCTATGGTGAGGAAATGTTTATCTTAGCTGAAACGCTTTCTCGGCTTCAAACTGCAATAGACATCTCCACAGAACAAAGGGAAGAATTTAGTTCCCAGAAAAATACTATAAAACCTAATACCATTGCCAAAATTCAATTTTCTGAGTTTCCTTCTGAACCTCACCTGCGCCCCATCACCTGGAAAGCACTTAAAGCTTTCCGCCACGTTGTTGAAGATGCCCAACACATTTTAGAGAAAGCCTCAAACTCAGATCGTTATTTTTCCCTCTACTCGGTAATCCGTCAATTAAGAAAAATTCAAGATAATGCTGATGCACTTCCACAAGCTGAACGAGGTTTAATAGTTCATATTGCCAAAACTTGGGAGGAAGCTTTAGAACACATTCGTATAGATGATAAAGTTTCCATTACCAAACCCGTGCAAAATCCCTATGTCATTGGCGACCCAGTTAAGGGTGACTTATTTGTAGGTAGGGAAGATATTATGAGACAGCTTGAGGAACTATGGGTGATAAGTTCTCACAAGCAGTCTGTTGTTCTCTACGGTCATCGTCGCATGGGAAAAACATCTATTCTGCGGAATATTGCCAAGTCTTCCGGTGCATCTGTACAAGTTGTTTATGTCAACCTGCAAAACTTGGGAAGTATTTCTGAGGGAATGGGTGAAGTATTTTTAGCAATAAGTGATGAAATGTCAGAGGCTCTCAGCTTTCCCCCACCCGACACAGATGAACTCCTGAGACTGCCCCAACGAACTTTTAAACTCTACTTAAAGCAGACAATTCAACAAATGCAGAAAAAAGGATTAATTATTGCCCTGGATGAATTTGAAACTATTGAAGAACTAATTAACGCACAACAACTCCCGGCTAACTTTATGGGAGTATTGCGGGGGTTTGTACAAATGAGTCCGAAAATTGCTTTTGCTTTTGCGGGGTTACACACTCTCGAAGAAATGTCACAGGATTATTTTCAGCCATTTTTCGCTAGCGTAATTCCCATCCGCGTCGGTTTTTTGAATAGAGCAACAACCAGGCAACTTCTCGCCAACCCAAACCCAGACTTTCTCCTCACCTACCAACCAGAAGCCATGGAACACATTTATGACCTGACATCTGGACAACCCTATCTAGTACAACTACTGGGATTTTTACTCGTCCGTCGCTACAACGACCAAATGTTTGAAGAGGGAAAACCACGGGAGCCAATTTTTACTATTGCAGACGTGGAAGTCATTATTGGTCAAAATGAACTATTCCAGAATGGGCGTTATTATTTCACAGGAGTTTGGGGTCAAGCAGCCCAAGATGCACCGGGACAGCAAGACATTCTCAAAGCTTTAGCTGACTATCCAGAAGGTTGTAGTCGTGACACTATTCAGGAAATTACAGGTTTAGAAGAAAGTATATTAAATGATGCCCTTGAAACTCTTTCTCGCCACGATGTCATGATCGAAACCGAGGGAAACTTGCAGTTTGCAGTGGAACTTTTTCGGCGTTGGGTAGTGCAAAACCAACCTTATTAAGATACTAAACTGTAGAAAATTAAAAGATTTTCCCTAACGGTTTAACCATATTTACGTTTGATCTGTTTATAAGGTCGCCTCGCAGTCACAGGATTAAACTGAGTATCCACAAACCGTACTGGCTCGTATGTCTCAATCCATAAATGAGCTCCACAATCTAAGGGTTCATAAGGCTGATAAACTATACGACACGGACCATCAATCACCATTTGATAACCCATATCATTACGATTTCTCTGCTTCAAAGTAACTACTGGAATCAACTGCTCCGGAGTCATTGAAGGATCGTTTCTCACTCTATTCCCATTTGCTCTGATTTTATGTTGGTTGACATGAATTATCGTTGGCTTCTCTCGTTCTTGATGACACCAGACACCTTTCGGACCTCTAGTGCCTGGTATTACCACAGGCATTTTTCCATAAAGAGGACTTTGCCAAAATCCGTTATGCTTATAAGCACCTTTAATCCTATTTTGAGAAAGTAAGGCTCTTACCCGTTGACAACAGAGACCCAATAAAAAAGCAGCTTGTCTAGTTGTGATAATAGTCATTTGTACTCTAGCGCTATAGTTTTAATATACCTTAAATTATAATTTAAATATATAAGATATAATTTAGTCATCACAGTGAAAAAATCTGTTATATTTGCTACATAAAGCTCAAAAAGTTTGCCAACTTTTCGTAAGTATTTTGTCACTCGCCATCTGCAAAATAAAAATTAAAATCTTTTTTTTCCATAGCTGAAATAGGAAACAAGAACAAAATAACTGAAAATAAAATCAAAACTAAAGTAACATAAAAAACTAATTTTGAATATTTTTCAGACATCATCTAAAACAACTATAACAATTCTATTTAAGTCATAAAATCATGGTAATTGTAAATGCTAGGTGCTAGGTATAATCCGCAAATAAATAGACCTAAATTTATCACAAACTATGCGCTGATTGCTATATAACACTCAATCATTTGACTTTTATTCCTTAACTTTCGATCCCCAAATAACTTTGGAATAATTTAATCTTTATAAATTCCCGGAAACACAAAAACTGTGGTACTATACTAACCTCATTAAGCATCTAGAGAATAAAATCACCAATGGCTAAAAGCGAAACCAGGAACGAGGCAGAAGTTCGTTCACAAAGAGTCGATGAATTACGCACCCTAGGAATAGAGCCTTATCCTAGTAAAGCTTATCAGCGATCGCATACCACGAAACAAGTTATAGAATTATTTACTCCTCCAGGAAAAGAATTACAATCGGGGGAAACAGACCCAGACGAACAATTATTAAAAGTTTGTGGTCGGATTACTTCTAAGCGTGATAGTGGGAGTATTGGTTTTATTGACCTAACTGATGAAAGTGGTAAAGTTCAACTTAAAATTGAGAAAAAATTAGTTAAGGGCGACCCTGGTTTAAGCTTTAAACAAATTCAAAAACTCTTAGATGTGGGAGATTTTATTAGTGCGGAAGGAATAGGTTGTCGAACTAACAGAGGTGAGTTATCACTTCAGGTAAATCAACTTGATATTCTCTCCAAAGCTATTATTCCTTTTCCTGATTCTTATTATGGTATAAATGACCCGGAAGTTTGTCGTCGTCATAGAGAAATGGATTTGGCTGGAAATGCGGAATCTTTACAGCGTTTTAGAGTGCGGAGTAAAATTATGCAAAGTATTCGTACATATCTTTGGGATGCTGGTTTTTATGAGTTAGAAACACCAGTTTTACAGTCAATTTATGGTGGGGCTGCTGCTCGACCTTTTGTAACTCATCATAATGCTTTGGATGTTGATTTATATTTGCGAATTGCTACAGAATTATTTCTAAAGAGGGCGATTTGTGGTGGTTTTGAACGAGTATTTGAATTAGGGCGAGTATTTAGAAATGAGGGAATAGATAGTACCCATAATCCTGAGTTTACTTCTCTAGAAGTTTATCAAGCTTATGCAGATTATTTTGAGATTCTGGGTTTGGTAGAAGATGTGATTTGTTATAGTATGACGAATATTTTAGGTGATTCAAAAGAAATAGAATATCAAGGGCAAACTATTAATTTAGAACGTCAATATGACCATAGTCAAAAATATCCGACTTTTACTGGCAAACATTGGCAAGTTAAAACAATGGTGGAAGCAGTTAAGGATGAAACAGGGCTAGATTTTGATAATTTAGAATTGCCGGAAGCTATTAAAGCAGCAGAAAAATTAAAGCTAAAATTATCCAAGTTAGAAACTCAAAGTTTGGGTTATCTTTTATATGCTGTTTTCGACCAAAAAGTAGAGTCAACTTTAATTCAACCTACTTTTGTGATTGATTTTCCAGTTGAAGTTAGCCCCTTAGCAAAAAAACATCACAGTAAACCAGGTTTTGTGGAAAGATTTGAGTTATTTATTCACGGCACCGAATATTCCAATGGCTTCTCTGAGTTAAACGACCCCCAAGACCAACGCCAACGTTTTGAGGAACAGATTGCCCAGAGAGATGCGGGGGATGATGAAGCACATCCAATGGATGAAGATTTTATTCAGGCTTTATCATTGGGAATGCCTAACTGTGGTGGCATGGGTATTGGGGTTGACCGTCTGGTGATGTTGTTGACTAATACCCAAAGTATTCGGGATGTAATTCTGTTTCCCACCATGCGTCCTAGTATGAAGGATTAGATATTAGTTTAGTGTGTGACGGCATCAGCGCGTTATGTTTTGGAAACTTCCGTAGTTGACCGTCACGCAGCATTTTTAGGATGCGATCGGGATTAGATATTATCAGGACTTACGCAAAATATTTATAAGTAGGGGTAATATCATGTTCGGTAGAACAGTTATAATTAGGCTCGTAGTTGGGCTTTAGCCCTAATTGTAATTATTGTAAGGGCTAAAGCCCAACTACAAACAAACAAAAATTTTATTATAAGTAATTATCCGTTAGCGTAGCTCCCCCGGAGGGGGAACATGATATAATTCATGTTTGCGCAGCATTCCGCAGGAAATTACCCCTACCAGTAGTGTCTCTGCGTAAGTCCTGTAAATGTGAGCACCGAAGAAGTTAGTAACAGTAGTCCAGTAGGGTGTGTTAGCGACAGCGTAACGCACCGAAGAAGTTAGTATAACCCGTAGAATGTGGCAATACAATAGCAGTGCATTACATTTGATTAACCAACTCAACATCTAGGCGGTGCGTTACATTTGATTAACGCACCCTACTCCTGTTTACTTGGCTTGGTTAAACAGGGCGATCGCTTCCAAGTTTTAGCTAAATCTCACTACTGACATAAGTTAAGACTTACTCCATCTAGATGAGTACCATAACTATTAGCTACTTCATTGAGGTTATCAAAGCTGAGAACGGTTTCAGTGCTTTTCGCTGTCAGGTTGTAGGTTTTCACCTCCCATGCAATATCACTGTCAACTTTATCCAGTGCTTCAACTAATTCCAAACCCCAACTTACATTCAGTTTGTCATGTTCTGTAGTTGAATTACCACTACCTGTAAATGCAAAAGTTAGCTTGTATCTCTCCCCTGGCTGGGTAGCAATTTTCTGAGAAATTTTAGTTGTTGCATTGGAACTATCTAGATCCACAAATTGTGAACCATCGTAGACATTGGTGAGGTTGGGGTAGGTGATGTATAGACTATTAAGTTCGATAAATGGCCCGGCAACTAGCTCCCAACCTTCTATCGCTCTTTCAGAACTATAACCCTTATAGACCATGACTGGTTTTTCAAAGCTACCATTGACTACTAAGTTGTTTGGTACTGTATTGTCACAAGCCTGTTTTTTCACAACATCTAGGTTGTTTAACCAAACTTTGTTGGGCTGACCACCATTATTAGCAACAAAAGCATCTGTATCCCCATCTCCATCTAAATCTGCTAAACTTACATCTGAGCCAAAGGAACCCCCCAAAGCTTGCTGTGAATCAGTGAAATTGCCCCTACCATCGTTTCACCAAACTTTGCTGGGCTGACCATAATTAGCAACAAAAGCATCCGTGTCCCCATCTCCATCTACATCTGCTAAACTTACACCTAAGCTCCTGGAATTCCCCAAAGCTTGCTGTGAATCAGTGAAATTGCCCCTACCATTGTTTAACCAAACTTTGTTAGCTTGACCATCATTAGCAACAAAAGCATCCGTGTCCCCATCTCCATCCACATCTACTAAACTTACACGTGAGCTAGTGGAATTCCCCAAAGCTTGCCCAGAGTCAGTGAACTGAATCATCGGAGTAGCATTGACTGTTTGTATCGGTATAACAAACATCACAACTGCCATTACAACTGCCAGCACAACCCGAAACCATTTACCCAAAGTTTGTTTCAGTTGTGGTGAAGGATTAAATTCATCTTCTATTGTTTCGGCTACATTTGTTTTCTGTAGCCATCTTGAAAATGCCATGATAGAAATTAGTTTCCTTTGTTATTTTTCTCAACCATCAATAGAGTAAATCAAGGTTGTCTAGAACTGGCAAACTTAATAATTCGTCATAAATCAACAATAATCTTAATATAGCCACCAAAAATCCAGGCAGATTTAACTACCTGGGTTTTTTCATTTTTTTTGATATCAGTTCTGGTTAAGGCTATTTTGCTAACGCCTGAGCTTGGTTAAACCCAGGCGATCGCTTCAAAGCTTTAGCAAAATCTCACTACTGACATAAATTCAGGCTGACTCCATCCAGACGAGTACCATAACTATTTGCTGTCTCATTGAGATTATCAAAGCTGAGAATAGTTTCAGTGCTTTTCGCTTCCAGGTTGTAGGTTTTCACCTCCCATGTAGTATCACTGTCAACTTTATCCAGTGCTTCAACTAATTCATTTCCCCAATGCACATTCAGTTTGTCATGTTCGACAGTCGCTGGATTATCAGTGGCTTTAAATGCAAAGGTTAACTCGTAGGTCTTTCCTACCTGAGTAGCAATTTTCTGAGAAATTTTTGTTGTTGAATTAGTACTATCAAGCTCCACAAGTTGTGTCGCATCGAAGGGGTTATTGATGTATTGATTAATTTCTATGCCAATGCCTTGAACTAAATCCCAACCTTCGATTGATTTTTCAACACTATAACCAGCGACTACTGGTTTTTCAAAGCTGCCATTAACTACTAAGTTATTTGGTGCTGTATTGTCACAAGTCTGTTGTTCGACAATATCATTAATATTGATAGTAAATGTCTTCTGGAAAGTTCCTCCTTGTGAATCAGTTGTTTGGACTCGAATACTATAGTTAGACTTGGTTTCATAGTCTGGTGAACCTATGATTTTCAGTCGATCGCTATCTATAGTGAAGGCTGAGTTATCAGTACCTCCGTTACCACTAACTAATTGGTAGGTAAAGGTATCGCTGATACTGGGGTCAGTGGTAGAGAATGTTCCCACTACACTGTTAGCTGGTTCGTTTTCCTCAATATTAGTGTTGCTCAGTGTGAGGTTGGTCGGAGGATAGTTGATATACCGATCTAGGTTGTTTAACCAAACTTTGTTGGGCTTACCATAATTAGCAACAAAAGCATCCCTGTCACCATCTCCATCCACATCTGCTAAACTCATACTATTGCTCTGGGAATTCCCCAAAGCTTGCCCAGAGTCAGTGAACTCAATAGCCG